>NZ_JBXWSB010000037.1:0-36639 GCF_059613205.1 Ruegeria sp. BHSB064 | reverse complement strand
TCAAATGCCCGCCACTTTGGCGGGCGTTTTTTTGCGCGGGTCAATCAGTTAGGATTCAGGTGCGCTCAATCAGGATGGTCGCGCTCATATTCCATGCGTGCGCTTTTGACCTGATCCATTTGTTCGTGTGACCAATAGACAAGCGGCTTGAGCAGCTCCAACAGATCTCGGCCTAAAGGTGTCAGCGCATAAGAAACCGCAACAGGCGGGCCGGGATCGACAGTGCGGGTCAGATACCCATCGCGTTGAAGCCCTCTCAGGTTTTCTGTCAGCACACGTTGCGTCACGTCGCCGATGCAGCGTTTGAGCTCTCCGAAACGTTTCGGCTCATCCTCAAGCGCCAGAATGATGATCATCCGCCATTTGCCAGTGACGTTGGACAGAACCGAACGGATCGAACAGTTAGATGCTTCGGCCTTGCTGTTGACGCCAATGGGGAGCATGAGAACCTCTGGTGCGGTTTGGTTACCTAAAGCAATAATAGAACTTAAACCATCGTGCACAAGCCTATGTTTTAAAAAAGGTATCCTGAAAGTAACCTCGTGACTTAATAGTGCGTAATTGAAATGTGGTGCAGTTTTAATACTTACTATCAGCACGACACGAATCATCAGGAATTGACCATGACCCCCAAAGAGCTTGTCCTCGCACTGTTCTCAGCCGCCTTTATCGATCACGACCCTGAAGCCGCGCGCCAGATGGTAAGCGCCGACTATATCCAGCACAATCCACAGGTCCCGACCGGAGCCGAAGGGCTGATGGGCCTGATCCCGTTGGTCGGACAATCCGGCATGACTGCTACAACACACCGTGTGCTTGCTGAAGGCGACATGGTTGTGTTGCATAATACTTATGACAATGCCGACGCGTTTGGCGCGTCCTCGCTTGCGGCCTTTGATGTCTTCCGCGTGGAAGATGGAAAGGTTGTCGAACACTGGGACAACCTGCAGCCCATTCCAGAAACAAGAGTATCAGGCCGTGGCATGACGGACGGGCCGGTTGAAATTACCGACCTCGACAAAACCCAAGAAAACAAGGCATTGGTGCTGGGCTTTGTGCGTGATGTGCTGGGCGGTGCCGCACCGGAGAACGTCACGAACTATATGGACCCAGAGGTTTACATGCAGCATAACCCTTCGATTGACGATGGTCTGTCGGGCCTGATGGCGGCAATCGAAGCCTTTGCCGCGCAAGGCATGGTAATTACCAAATTCGAACCTCAATTTGCCGTGGCCGAGGGCAACTTCGTCTTTGTGGCCACCGACGCCATTATGGGCGGCGAGCCATGGGCGTTCTTCGATCTGTGGCGGGTTGAGGACGGCAAGATCGTTGAGCATTGGGATGTCGTTTCCCCAATTCCGTCCGAAATGGCACATGACAACGGCAAGTTCTGATACCGGTTCAAAAAAACGCCCACCGGAAGGTGGGCGTTTTCATTTCATACGCGGTTTGACTTACATCTTCGCCCGTTCCGATTTCAGTGCCAGCCACAAGCAGTAGCACATCATCAGAACCACCAGCGTAAACGGAATCCCCGTTGACACCGCTGCGCCTTGCAGGGCGGACAGGCCGCCTCCGAGCAACAAGGCGATAGCCACCAAACCTTCAAGCGTGCACCAGAACACGCGCTGTACAACTGGCGCATCCATCTTGCCACCTGCGGTGATGGTGTCGATCACCAGCGAACCGGAGTCAGACGAGGTGACAAAGAAGATCACGATCAGAACCAAAGCAATCGGAGCCACGATGCTGTAGAGCGGCAGCTCTTTCAGGAAGCCGAACAGCGCGCCTTCGGGGGCATAGCTGTCGATCACCGTGGCGCGGACACCTTCGGCGCCACCTGCGTTCAGCATGTCAATAGCGGCACCGCCAAAGGTCGACATCCACAGGGCGCAAACCGCCGTCGGGGCCAGCAACGCGCAGATCACGAACTCTCGCACCGTGCGACCTTTCGAGATGCGAGCAATAAACATGCCCACAAAAGGCGACCACGCGATCCACCACGCCCAGTAGAAGGTCGTCCAACCGTGGAAATAGCTGGTGTCTTCTCGCCCAAACGGGTTGGACAGCGCCGGAAGGTGGGTCACGTAATCCACCATCACGTTGAAGTACCGCGCGATGGCTGTGCCAACACCTGTAACTGCAATGACAAAGACGAACAGACCAACGGCCATGATCATGTTGATCTCACTCAGCCGTTTGACGCCAGCATCCATGCCCAGTAGGACCGATCCCAACGCAATCAGCGTGATGCCGATGATCAGCAGCACCACAACCGTGGGGCTGGGTTCGATGCCAAACACCTCATACAATCCGGCTGCAACCTGTTGCGCGCCCAGTCCAAGCGATGTTGTCAGACCGAACAATGTGGCGAACACCGCAAGCGTGTCGATGATATGGCCCCACCAGCCCCAAACACGCTCGCCCAAAATCGGATAAAAGGCCGAACGCAGGGTCAGTGGCAGATTCAGGTTATAGGCAAAAATCGCAAGGCTCAGACCTACGGCGGCATAGACCGCCCAGCCTTCCAGGCCCCAATGGTGAATGGTGCCAACGATACCGATATATTCATTGCCCGGAACCGCAATATCAATGCCCAGGGGTCGTGCGTTCCCGCCTTCGGCAAAGTTGTAGTAGACCGGCTCCATAACGCCAAAGAACAGCAGACCGATACCAATACCGGCGGCGAACATCATCGCGATCCATCCGGCATAGGAATAGTCAGGCTTGGCATCCTTGCCGCCTATGCGCACGCTGCCAACAGGCAAAACGATCAACACGAGACAGAACAGGGTGATTGCATTGACGGACATGACCAGGAACCAGTCAAAGGTGCTGGTCAGCCAAGGTCGAAGCCATCCGAAAAATGCTGCGGCAGCTTCTTGATTGGCCAACGCGATCAGAACGAACGCAAAGATCAATATACTCGAGATCAGAAAGACCGGGTTGTGAATATCCAGACCAAATGGCCGGACATTGTCCTGACCCAGTTCGTATTCCGTTTCGAAGTCGTAAATCCGGGGATCCGGATCCAGCATCTTCTTTGTTTGTGCCATTCGATTGCCCTTCTGTTCGCTAACTGCAAACGCCAAGGTATTCGGTCGGCGGACGGTTATGAGATAGTTACCCCCTTGGCGCGTTTCCGTCATCTCGACCGTGGGCTCATTCGTAAAAGCTTAAACTGACTTCATATTTTTGCAAAATGCATTCAACTTTAACTATGTGATCACCCTGTGCGGACCTCAGTCTTGGCTGATGTTACTGCCGTGAAACGCTCGGTCTCGCTGTGGGTGAATTCATCTCCAAACAAAGACCAAGCACCCGAAAGGAACGCTTTGGCCTGTCTCAGCATTATCCGGCCACCGGATGCGGTTTCTCTTTCCTTCCAACGCATTCTCATGTATGCGCGCGGTATCTGAGACGTTGTGCCCTGACCTCGGCACTCGAATGGAAGATAAAGTGGGGTCGGCGGCAATGGGGCCGCCATGCAAAACCGGAGACCCGCAGGGGCGGGAGTGCTCCGTTCTAGGATACGCATATGTTTGATGTAACGAAGAAATCTATGCAGTGGGGCGAAGAGACGCTGACACTGGAAACCGGCAAGGTTGCGCGTCAGGCCGACGGCACCGTGATTGCCACGCTGGGCGAAACCAGCGTTATGGCCAACGTGACTTTTGCAAAGCAACAAAAACCCGGTCAGGACTTTTTTCCTCTGACCGTACACTACCAAGAGAAATACTATGCCGCCGGTAAGGTTCCGGGTGGCTTCTTCAAGCGCGAGGCGCGCCCGACCGAGAAAGAGACGCTGACCGCGCGTCTGATCGACCGTCCGATCCGCCCGCTGTTCGTTGACGGCTTCAAAAACGAAGTTCTGGTGATGTGCACCGTGTTGAGCCACGATCTGGTCAACGACCCTGATATCGTTGCGATGATCGCGGCATCGGCTGCCCTGACCATTTCCGGCGCGCCGTTCATGGGTCCGATCGCTGGTGCCCGTGTAGGTTTCGTGGATGGCGAATACGTCCTGAACCCGACTGTGGACGACATGCAGGACCTGCGCCTGAACCCCGAACAGCGTCTGGATCTGGTTGTGGCCGGTACCAAAGACGCCGTGATGATGGTGGAATCGGAAGCTTACGAGCTGTCCGAAGCCGAGATGTTGGGTGCCGTGACCTTTGCGCATGAGCAAATCCAACCGGTCATCGACCTGATCATTTCGCTGGCCGAAGAAGCCGCGAAAGAGCCGTTTGAGTTCGTCGCCCCCGATTACTCGGACCTCTACGCCGCTGTTTCCGCTGCCGGTGAAGAGCAGATGCGCGCCGCCTTCGCGATCACCGACAAGCAAGAGCGCACCGCCGCTGTTGCCGCGGCCCGTGAAACGATCAAGGAAGCACTGACCGAGGAACAGCTGGAAGACGCCAATCTTGGATCGGCGATGAAAAAGCTGGAAGCAGGCATCCTGCGTGGCGACGTTGTCAAAGGCGGTAAGCGCATCGACGGTCGTTCGACCACAGATGTGCGTGCCATCGAAGCCGAAACATCGCTGCTGCCTCGTACGCATGGGTCCGCTCTGTTCACCCGTGGTGAAACACAGGCGCTGGCTGTGACCACGTTGGGCACCGGCGACGACGAACAGTTCATCGATGCGCTGCACGGCAACTTCAAATCGAACTTCCTGCTGCACTACAACTTCCCTCCGTATTCGGTGGGTGAAGTGGGCCGCGTGGGCTCGCCCGGTCGTCGTGAGATTGGCCACGGCAAGCTGGCATGGCGCGCGCTGCAGGCGGTTCTGCCTGCGCCGACTGATTTCCCCTACACCGTTCGTGTGGTATCGGAGATCACGGAATCCAACGGCTCGTCCTCGATGGCCTCTGTATGCGGCGGTTCGCTGTCGATGATGGATGCGGGTGTTCCGCTGAAAGCACCGGTTGCCGGTGTGGCCATGGGTCTGATCCTGGAAGATGACGGTGACTACGCTGTTCTGACCGACATTCTGGGTGACGAAGACCACCTAGGCGACATGGACTTCAAAGTGGCGGGTACCGAAAACGGCATCACCTCGCTGCAGATGGACATCAAGGTCGCAGGCATCACGCCGCAGATTATGGAAACCGCTCTGGCACAGGCCAAAGAAGGCCGGATGCACATTCTGGGTGAAATGAGCAAAGCACTGTCCGAGACCAACGAATTCTCGGTCCACGCTCCGCGCATCGAAACCATGAACATCCCGACCGACAAGATCCGCGAAGTGATCGGCTCGGGCGGTAAGGTCATCCGCGAAATCGTCGAGGTTTCGGGTGCCAAGGTCGACATCAACGACGACGGCGTGATCAAGATCGCCTCGCCGGATGGTGAATCGATCCAGAAGGCATATGACATGATCTATTCGATCGTGGCCGAGCCGGAAGAAGGTCAGATCTACACCGGTAAAGTGGTCAAGATCGTCGACTTCGGTGCCTTCGTGAACTTCTTTGGCAAGCGCGACGGTCTGGTCCACGTGTCCCAGATCGAAAACCGCCGCCTGAACCATCCGTCGGATGTTCTGAAGGAAGGTCAGGACGTTAAGGTCAAACTGCTGGGCTTTGACGATCGCGGCAAGGTCCGCCTGTCGATGAAAGTCGTCGATCAGGAAACCGGCGAAGAGATCGTTCCCGAAAAGAAAGAAAAGAAAGAAGACGCAGAGTAATCTGCCCTTTCGTCCAACACAGAAGGCCCCGGCATTGTCTGGGGTCTTTTTTTGCGGGATACGCAGCGCAACCCGAACTTTGTGAACAGGGTAAATCAACCGTTAACGGTTCTTAAACGTATTAGCACAACCTTAAGGCTGGAATTTGCAATTTCAGGGATGCTGTGCGGCCGTGGCCTCGATCACCGTTTACGAAATCAGTGCGGACCCGTTTAGCTCCCGCAACGTCGATATCACGGCAGCGTACTCCGTCGACGTCACTGACAATGACGCTTTCCTGCAGGACCCGGACCCCGACAGTGCTCAGTTGGATCTTTCCGGGCTGCCCGGGATTTCTGCATCGTCTAAGGACTTCAACACATTCGAGACATATACAGGTACGATCAATGGCGCACCGGTCCGTTTCACCCTGATCCAGTTCTCGAACCCGCGTTACATCATCGTCACCTCAGGTCAGGCCGCCCTGAATGACACCATCGAAAATACCAGCTTTGGCGGTAACGCCGCTGCTACCCCGTATCAAAGCCTGCCCTCTTTCGTGTGCTTCACCACGGGGTCGCTGATCCTGACACCGACGGGTCAGCGTCGGGTGGAAAATCTGGCGCCCGGAGATCCGGTCATAACCGCAGACGGGCGGGTTCGCCCGGTACGCTGGATCGGTCGGCGGAATCTGACGACGCAAGAGCTGCGCTCTTCTCCGCATCTGTGCCCTGTACGCTTCAAGGCAGGCTGCTTCGGTCCGAACAGCCCCACGCGCGACCTGCTGGTGTCGCCGCAACATCGGGTCGCTGTGACCTCAGCGATGATGGAACTGATGCATGGCGAGACCGTGATGCTGGCCCCGGCGAAGGCGTTGATCAACGGGCAAAGCATTGTGCAGGACCCGCCCACGCTGGGGATCGAATACGTTCACATCCTATTGGATCAGCATGAGCTGCTGAATGTCGAAGGAATCTGGTCCGAATCCTTTTATCCCGGCGACACCACCCTAAGCGCGATGGCACCCGCCACCCGGCGCAGATTGTTCGACCTGTTCCCTGACCTGTCCTGCGGCGCGCATGGTTACGGATCAACAGTGCTGCCGGTCCTTAAACCTTTCGAAGCCGAACTGCTGAAAGCAGACCTGATGGTTCCAAATTGGCGGGTTTATCCAAATACGCATCAGAAGGCCGCCTGACGCAGTTCAGTGCGCAACACCGCCCGGCCCGTGTTTCAAAACGTGCCATTGGCCATAGCTGTCTTTCAAATCCAGCTTGATCGCTGCGTCAGCGCGCGTTGTGGCGCTGCCGATCTCGGCCATCGAGAACTCGATACCGCCAGGAATATCGATACGTACGCGATGCGGTCCCCCGCCATGAGGAGCTTCAATCGGGCGACCTGTCGAGTTCAAAACATCACCGATGGACACGCGGGCAGTGCGCTCTTCCATGTCCATTTCGAAATCAATCGGCAGGTAAAGCGTGTCATGAACCTTATCGCACATGGCGCGGAACACGTACCAATGCGTCGCCATCTCTTCTGTTTCTTCTCCGTGAAAGACCTTTTCCAGCGCAGCGCGCTGTTCCGGGCTCGCTGCAGGATCAACGATGACCTGCATTTCTCCGCCGCCTTCGAAAATCGGCCCCGGCCAGGCGTAGATCAGCGCCGCCTTGGCGCCACTGAGATCAATGTCGCCGAAATACCCTGTGCCAATCTCAAGCACTTCGAAGCCCCGGCAATTTCCGTGGGTGGGCAGTTCTTCGAATTGGCAGGGGCAGGAATAACCGCAATTGCAGTTTCCGAAACTATCTCCTTCAACGTACCAATCTGTAAAAGCCATGGTTCTCTCCTGTGAAGCACAGTTGGAAACCCGATGGCCTTAACCTGTAGAACAGCCCCCTCCAGCAATACTAGCACGTCTCTACGCAGATCAGAAATTGATGGCCTGACGTTCAGCGACAACAATTCGTACAAACGATTTATTCTATCACATGGCCCCAAATTAGAGTGACCCGATGTGACCGCTCGATCCCTTTCCATGCGCCGTCAGACACACGATCTACGCCGGGAAACGTTTTGGAACAAAGGACATGATCATGGTTAGTCGTTTCATCCTGACCTCCGCCGCCCTGACGCTGGGCGCAACCGCAGCCACCGCGCAGAGCCTGGGTAACGGCACCTATGTTCAGGGCTTTGTCGGTTACAGCCAACTACAAGACAGCGACTTTTCGGGTACGATCGGTGGTTCAACGCAATCGGTCGATACGGGCTTTGATGCCGGTTTCGGTCTGGGTGTGGCCATCGGCAAAGAGATCCCGCAATGGTCCAACGACACGATCGGAACACGGGTCGAACTGGAGCTTTCCTATCGCGACAGTGACGTGGATGGTGTGAATTTTACTGGCAACGGTCCGGGGGCCGAGGGCAATATCTCGGGCGATGTGACACAGACCTCGCTGTTTGCAAATGTACTGTTTGATTTCAAACAGACTGGCGCGCTGACCCCGTTTGCCGGGTTTGGTCTGGGTGCTACCTACTCGGATCTGGATTTTGCTTATGGTCCAGGTGTGGCACTGAATGACAGCGACACCACATTTGCCGCCCAACTGATCGCCGGTGTGGCCTATGACATCAACGCGTCCACCGCATTCACCATCGATGCGCGGTATGCACGGGCCTTTGACGTTTCCTCACAACGCCTGGCCCCGAACGGAGCTTTGACCGGCACCGTGGAAGACGATCTGGAAACATTCAGTGTCAATTTCGGACTACGCTACAACTTCTGATCGCTTTGGGCGTCAGGTTTCTCTCCGGTTTTCTGCCGCCTTCATGCCCTCGCACTTCAGGTGCGGGGGCATCCGAATAACAAATTTTAAGTTGGATGTTCCGTGGATCGCCCTGCCCACAACAGCCGCCTGCTTCATCTGGCCGAAAATACCTTCGGGGGGAATCGTGCCGACAGGCGCGATGGGGGGCAGACAGCCCCCCTGACCCGGCAACCGGATTACGACGGCGCTTTGGTTTTGCGCAGATAAGGGAAGATCGTTTCAAACTCGCCGAACTTGGCTTTGGCATCCTCGTTCGAAACCGTCGGCGGTATAATCACGTCCTCGCCCGGCACCCAGTTAGCCGGAGTTGCAACGCCCTTGGCCGACATTTGCAGCCCGTCCAAAGCACGCAGGATCTCGGCAAAGTTTCGACCCACGGTCATCGGATAGGTCATCGACAGTTTCAGTTGCTTGTCCGGGCCGATGATGAAAACCGAACGCACGGTGGCGCTGTCAGCCGGAGTGCGACCATCGGGCAGATAGGCTTCTGCGGGCAGCATGTCGAAGGCTTTGGACACGGCCAAACCGTCATCGGCGATGATCGGGAAACCGGGGTTGGCCTTGCCGTATTCTTCGATGTCTTTCTTCCACTTCTTGTGGTCTTCGACGCCATCGACCGATACACCGATCACTTTGGTGTTGCGCGCGGCCCATTCGTCATTCAGCTGCGCAACAGCTGAAAATTCAGTGGTGCAAACAGGGGTGAAATCCTTTGGGTGCGAGAACAAAATGGCCCAACTGTCGCCGATCCAGTCGTGAAACTGAACGGTGCCCTGATCCGTTTCTGCTGTGAAATTGGGGACGGTATCGTTGATGCGCAAACCCATGGGGCATCTCCTTTCCTGTTTAAAACCTGAGTCGGTTGCGTGCAACCTAATCACTTTGCGCGCAGGTTAAACCATCCTCGGCACCCAGGGATACGGAATTCGTCGGCGTTAAAGGAAAATAATTTGATCAAATTCACTATTGCCCGTTCTTGGTATGGGTGCCAGAGTATGCGCTGACAACTGGGTTAGTGCTGATCCATCAGGAGGATTCATGATGATTGAAAAGCGGGATTTTTACATCAACGGTCAGTGGGTTTCTCCTTCGTCGCCCAATGAGTTTCAAGTGATCAACCCCTCGACCGAGGAACCCTGTGCAGTGATTTCACTGGGTGATGAAGCCGATACAAATGCGGCCGTTGCGGCGGCCAAAGCCGCGCTGCCCGGCTGGATGGCAACTCCGGTGGAAACCCGCATCGCGCTGGTGGAAAAGCTGGTCGATCTCTATGCGGATCGGTCCGAGGATCTGGCGCAAGCCATGTCACTTGAGATGGGCGCACCGATTGATCTGGCCCGTTCGGCACAGGCGGGCGCGGGCATCTACCACCTGAAAAACTTCGTCCGCGCCGCCAAAGCGTTTGAGTTTGAGCGCCCGTTGGGGGATCACGCACCGAATGATCGCATCATCTATGAGGCCGTAGGCGTTGCTGCATTGATCACGCCTTGGAACTGGCCGATGAACCAGATCACGCTCAAGGTCGGGGCAGCGGCAATCGCGGGCTGCACGATGGTTCTGAAACCGTCAGAACAAAGCCCCCTGAACGCGATGATCTTTGCAGAGATGATGCACGAGGCAGGTTTCCCGCCCGGCGTGTTCAATCTGGTCAACGGTGACGGGGTGGGCGTTGGCTCGCAACTGTCCGGCCATCCAGATGTGGATATGGTCAGCTTTACCGGCTCGACCCGCGCCGGTACCGCGATTTCGAAGAACGCTGCTGAGACGCTCAAGAAGGTGCATCTGGAACTGGGTGGCAAAGGCGCGAATGTGATCTTTGAGGATGCAGATGATAAGGCGGTCAAGCGCGGTGTTTTGCACATGATGCAAAACACGGGCCAAAGCTGCAACGCACCCAGCCGGATGCTGGTGCAGCGCCCGATCTACGACAAAGCCGTGGAAACGGCGACAGAAGTGGCCAACATGGTCAAGGTCGGCCCTGCCACCGAAGAAGGCCGCCATATTGGTCCCGTAGTGAACGAGGTCCAGTGGACCAAGATTCAGGATTTGATTCAGAAAGGCATCGACGAAGGCGCGCGTCTGGTTGCCGGTGGCACTGGGCGGCCCGAGGGGCTGAACAAAGGCTACTATGTCCGCCCCACGGTCTTTGCCGATGCAAACAACCAAATGACCATCGCACGCGAAGAAATCTTCGGTCCGGTTCTGACCATGATCCCCTTCGACACCGAAGAAGAAGCCATCGAGATCGCCAACGACACGCCCTATGGCCTGACCAACTATGTTCAGACGCAAGACGGCGCGCGGGCCAATCGCATGGCAAGGGTCTTACGCTCGGGCATGGTCGAGATGAACGGCCAATCACGCAGCGCGGGCGCTCCGTTCGGGGGCATGAAGCAATCCGGCAACGGGCGTGAAGGTGGTGTTTTCGGTTTGGAAGACTTCCTTGAAGTCAAAGCGGTCGGCGGATGGGCGGCTGAATAAGTTATCCAATGAGTCATTCAATTTAGGCGGGGCAATACAGGTGCCCCGCCCTTAGTGCTTCAAACAGGCCGCACCACAAGCTGAGGCTCTCCGTCAGATGTGTGCCGTAGGGATTGACCATCCCAGCCAATCTCTCCGGTGACGCGCTGTCGATAGGCGGAAAAGCTATCGAACCGCACCACATCGACGGGCGCGTCGAAATGCAGGGTAACACGACGGCGCGCGCCATCGCCCAGCATGGTTATGCCGCGAATTTCCCCGGTATATGCCTGACCCAGGTATCGTCCCTCGACCCGGTCACCTACACGCAAGTGCATCCGATTTCCGGCCATTGCATGCAATGTGTTCCAGTCTCGCACGCCGTGCTGATGGGCCAACAGTTCCAATGCGGCGCTATGCGACAGTGATACACCTGTCGCTTTCAGTTTTTCCCGCAAGCGTTTTGCCTGCTCTTTCAGCTCTTCAACCGGAGCAATGGTTTGGAATCGTGTCATCATGTGCCTCGTTTCCTTGAACGGGCGCGTGTTTAGGACGGGGTTCGCATTACCATCCGCGCGCCGGAAAAGGGCAACAGATGTCTTTCAAACCGGGTTTCACCAAAGCCAAAGGCCGCGAACGGCAGGGGACCCGAACCTGCGGTGCCTTTTGGCAGCGGTCGGGTCATCTGTCAATCAGGCATCGGCCTGCGCTGCTTCATAGGCCAGCATGGCGCGCTTCACCGGCAGACCCCAGTGATAACCACCTAACCCACCCGACTTGCGCAACGCACGGTGACAGGGGATCAACCAACTGACCGGGTTACGCCCAACTGCCGTTCCAACGGCGCGAACGGCTTGTGGTGAACCCACGCGCTGCGCGATCTCGGAATAGGTCGTGACCTGCCCCGACGGGATATGCATCAGCGCTTCCCACACTTTGATCTGCAAAGGCGATCCGATCAGGTAAAGCGGCGTTGGTTCCAGCCGGTCGCTGGCAGCGCCAAAAGCGCTCAGCACCCAAGGGCGCAAACGCATCGGATCCTCGACGAAATCCGCTTTGGGCCAGCGCGAGATCATGTCTTCCATCGCAGCCTCTTCCCCGGTTTCGGCGCCGAAGGCTATGCCACAGATACCTTTGTCGGTGCCCATGACAAGCGCAGGGCCAAAGGGACATTCAAACCAACCCCAATAGATCGTGAGACCTGCACCTTTGCGGGCGTATTCGCCGGGGCTCATGGATTCCCATTTCAGGAACAGATCGTGCAGGCGGCCGCTGCCGGACAGGCCAACGTTATGCGCGGTTTCCAAAGTGGTAAACCGCTCGCGCAGCAGAGCCTTAGCATGGCCCAGCGTCAGGTATTGTTGATACCGTTTCGGCGATACACCGGTCCAACGCGAGAACAGGCGTTGAAAGTGGGCGGGGCTCATATCCATCTGACGGGCCAGCTCATCCAGGCTCAGGCCCTCGCCGCCTTGATCGATCAGGTCGATCGCGCGGCGCATGACGTTGTAGTGGTATCCGCTTTCCGGGGTCTGGACATTCATGTCGCTTACCTCTTGCACTATTTCCCAGACTATACGTCGGCTGTCTATTGGTGAGCGACCCGAAACTTGCGCAACCGTATTTCTTTGAGAATTGAACTGCCATAGGGTCGAACCGCATCCATTCAATCCCTAGCCGAACATGATCCTTTCCGTCGCCATGGACCAAACAGGCCGCGTTCTGTTGGACGAGTGCGGTGAATCCCTTTTTCCGTGGTGGAGCTTCACCAAAACTGCAATCGCAGTTCTTGTCATGCAAGCGTGGGAACGGCAGCAATGCGATCTTGATGCACCGTTCCGAGAGCACCCGTTTTCGCTGCGCCAATTGATGCAGCACCGCGCCGGGCTGAGGGATTATGGGGCGCTGCCGGGCTATGGAGATGCTGTCGCGCAAGGTGCAGATCCCTGGTCTGTCGAGCAGCTGCTGGCAGAAGCAGATTTTCGCAACCTCGCCTACCCGCCCGGAACGAACTGGGTATATTCAAATGTGGGCTACCTGCTTTTACGTCAATTTCTGGAAGAGGTGCACACCGCCAGCCTTGCCGAAATCATGCAGGCCCGCATTTGCCAACCGCTGGCTCTGACTGCACGCGTTGCTCGGACGCGGGGTGATTTCGAACAATTGTATTGGAACGCACACGGCTATCACCCGGACTGGGTTTACCACGGCTGCCTTATGGGCACTGCAACTGATGCCTTGCGCCTGTTACACGCTGTCCTGAATGGCGATCTGTTATCTGCTGCAAGCAAAGATCAGATGCTCAGCCGTTCCATGCAAGGCCCGGCTATTCCGGGACGGGTTTGGAGCGAAACCGGCTATGGGCTTGGTCTGATGATCGGTGCAGCCCATCCCGTGGGCCGCGTTTTCGGGCACACTGGATGCGGCCCGTTTTCGGCAAATTTGATCGCACAGTTTCCAGACACTTGTTCCGGGCTTCTGGTGGCCAGCTTTTGCCCGAAGGGTGACGAGACCCCTGCTGAATTTGAAGCTGTAAAGCTTGCAACCATGCTAGACGAGTCGTGCGCATGACCACATCAAGCGTGTTTTCAATTGCAGCCCGCACAATCCCACGGCATTAAGGCCCGGATGGCTAAACAACTCGACTATCATACGATCCGCGAGATCTTTACGCGCTTTCAGGAAGCCGACCCGGAACCCAAGGGCGAGCTTGAGCATGTGAACGTCTATACGCTGGTCGTGGCGGTCGCGCTTTCGGCGCAGGCAACTGATGCGGGCGTCAACAAAGCCACGCGCGAATTGTTCAAGATCGCCGACACACCGCAAAAGATGCTGGACCTTGGCGAAGAGGGCCTGATCGAACATATCAAGACCATCGGCCTGTTCCGCCAAAAGGCGAAGAATGTCATCAAGTTGAGCCGGATACTGGTTGAGGATTACAGCGGCGAGGTGCCCAATTCCCGCGCCGCGTTGCAATCGTTGCCGGGCGTCGGGCGCAAGACGGCCAATGTGGTTCTGAACATGTGGTGGCGGCAACCTGCACAGGCGGTTGATACGCATATCTTTCGCGTTGGCAACCGAACCGGCATTTGCCCCGGCAAGGACGTGGACGCAGTCGAGCGGGCCATCGAAGACAACATTCCTGCTGACTTTCAACTTCATGCACATCACTGGCTGATCCTGCATGGCCGGTACCATTGTAAGGCACGCAAGCCGCAATGCCCGACCTGCATCATCCGTGATCTCTGTCAATTCGAGGACAAAACCCAATGAAAACTTACCAACTGACCGGCATCGGAAATGCCGTCGTGGACGTGATTTCCCAAGCCGATGACAGTTTCCTGGAACTGATGGGCATCGAGAAAGGCATCATGCAGCTGATCGAGCAGGAGCGCGGTGAGGTTCTCTATGCCTCGATGGAAGGCCGTGTGCAGACGCCGGGCGGCTCGGTCGCCAATACGATTGCGGGTGCCGGAGCCCTTGGACTGGACGCCGCTTTTATCGGGCGCGTGCATGACGACGCGCTGGGCCGCTTTTATGCGGATGCGATGAACGAAGACGGTGTTGATTTTGTGAACCCTCCGGTCCCGGGCGGTGAGCTGCCGACATCGCGTTCAATGATCTTCGTCTCGCCTGATGGCGAGCGGTCGATGAACACCTATCTGGGGATTTCGTCCGAGCTGTCCTCGCAGGACGTCTCGGATGATGTCGCTGGTAACAGCCAGATCATGTTCCTCGAGGGCTATCTGTTCGACAAGGAAAAGGGCAAAGCTGCGTTTCTCGAAGCCGCACGCGCCTGTCACAAGGGTGGTGGCAAGGCCGGTATCGCCATTTCCGACCCGTTCTGCGTGGAACGCCACCGGGTCGATTTTTTGCTGCTGATCGAAAATGAGCTGGATTTCGTGATCGGCAACGAGGCCGAGATCAAATCGCTGTTCGAAACCGACGATCTGGACGAAGCGCTGGCCAAGACCGCTGCAATATGCCCGCTGGTGGTCTGCACCCGTTCAGGCGATGGCGTGACGGTCCTGAATGGTGACAACCGCATTGACGTTCCGGTTGAAAAGGTTGTGCCCGTGGATGCAACAGGTGCGGGTGATCAGTTTGCTGCAGGCTTCCTGTTTGGCATGGCCACTGGTCGTGATTATGAGACCTGCGCAAAGATCGGCAATGTCTGTGCCCGCGAAGTCATCAGCCATATCGGTCCACGCCCCGAGGCAAACATGCAGGACCTTCTGCGCGCCGAAGGGTTGCTCTGACCTAGGATCAGTTCGTTTTCACAAAATGGATTGGGGCGTCAACGCCCCGACCCTGCCGTTTTATTTAGAAAACAGCGCCAGCCAGATTCCGACGAACATCAGAACCCCGCCCAGATTCACCCAGACGTGCCATATCGCGTAACGAAACGGCAGTGTTTTTTGGGCGTAAAACATCGTTCCAACAACATAGCTGGCTGCGCCGCCCGCAATGCACCAAAGGGTAGCTGTCGGAACGGTGGTCATGTCGGGGATCGCGCCCAAACCGATGCCGCCCAGACCGAGGTATGACGCCGTCGACCATCGTGATTTGACCGTCTCATTCGCAATCTTGTTCCAGACAGCTGCGATGGTCAGACCCCAGCATACCCAAAGCAAGGTCATGGTCCATGTCGTGCCCGCCTGAACGAAGAATGGCGTGAAGGTCCCGCAGATACTGGGATAAATCGCGGC
Source organism: Ruegeria sp. BHSB064 (assembly GCF_059613205.1). NCBI lineage: Bacteria > Pseudomonadati > Pseudomonadota > Alphaproteobacteria > Rhodobacterales > Roseobacteraceae > Ruegeria > Ruegeria sp. BHSB064. The sequence goes on along the minus strand of NZ_JBXWSB010000037.1, from coordinate 20,977 downwards.
GTGGTCGATGCGGCGCAACAGCTTGCGACGATCATGCCAAGGCGCGAAATGATAGGCGCAGGACGCAAGGTTCGAGGCAAGTGCACTGAGAACATAAACGATGACCGCAAGAAGCAGCGCAACATCCAGACGGTGATAGGCGTTCACGATCAGCAGGCTGCCAGCCGTCAGGATCAGGGACAGCCCGATCCCATGGACAACCATGTCAGCGGTGCGGTGCGCGCGTACTGGGCTGGGATAGGTTGTTTGAATCATGAAGAGCCTGCGAGGAACGGCTCCGCGCTAAAGGTGCGCTTGGAAAATGTCCAACCTTCCCATGCGTCAATTCTTTCAACGCAAGTAGCTGTCAAAAGCCTTGAGCACTTGTTCGTATACGTCCCGTTTGAACAGTACGATCTCGTCGATCAACCGATCAGGCGCCTGCCATTTCCATTGTGAAAACTCGGGGTGTTCGGTTTCGATGTTGATCTGATCATCCGATCCGACAAAGCGCAGCAGGAACCATTTCTGCTCTTGCCCGCGATAGCGGCCTTTCCAGATCTTGGGCACGATGTCGTGCGGCAGATCGTAAGGCAGCCAACCGTCGGTTTCGGCCACAACGTCGACCAGGTCCGAGGTCAACCCGGTTTCTTCCCACAACTCGCGCAGGGCCGCATCGCGCGGGTCTTCGCCCTTGTCCACACCGCCCTGCGGCATCTGCCATGCGTCCTTGTGGCGGTCATTGCGCTGACCCACAAAAATCTTACCGTCCGCGTTTATCAGCATGAGCCCCACGCAAGGACGATAGGGCAGCTTGGCGATGTCTTCGGGGGTCATAGGGGGCCTCATCGGGTTGTTCCGCCAACCTCTAGCAACCACAGGGGCAACAGCAAAGAGGGTGACGTGGGGTTTCGCGTGACAAAGTTGACGCGAAGGTCAATCTAACACCCATATTCGGGAGGGAGAGTTTCGCCATGACTGCGTACCCAAACATGTTGGCCCCGCTGGATCTGGGCTTTACCACCTTGAAGAACCGCGTGCTGATGGGCTCGATGCATACGGGGCTTGAGGAAACCGGTGACTGGAACCGGGTGGCTGAATTCTATGCTGTTCGGGCGCGCGGTGGCGTGGCGCTGATGGTGACGGGCGGTATTGGTCCGAATCTTGAGGGCTCGGTTCTTCCCGGCGCGTCGATGATGACGAACGACAAAGAGGTGGCGAACCATTCCATCGTGACCCAACGGGTGCACGACGCAGGCGGCAAGATCGCGATGCAGATCCTGCACGCAGGTCGCTATGCCTATGGTCCGAAATGCGTGGCCCCCAGCCCGGTGAAATCCCCTATCTCACCCTTTCCGCCAAATGAACTGGATGAAGAAGGCATCGAAAAACAGATCAGCGACATCGTGAACGCCGCCGTTCTGGCCCAACAAGCAGGCTATGACGGGGTCGAGATCATGGGGTCGGAAGGGTATTTCCTGAACCAGTTTCTTGTGACCCATACCAACAAGCGCACAGACCGCTGGGGCGGATCCTACGAGAACAGGATGCGCTTGCCAATTGAGGTCGTGCGCCGCACGCGCGAGGCCGTTGGCCGCGACTTCATCATCATCTACCGCCTGTCGATGATTGATCTGGTGCCCAATGGATCAACGCATGAAGAGGTGGTGCAACTGGCGCAAGAGGTGGAAAAGGCCGGTGCCACAATCATCAACACCGGCATTGGCTGGCACGAGGCGCGGATTCCGACCATCGCCACCAGCGTGCCGCGGGCAGCTTTCGCCTGGGTGACGCAAAAGCTGATGGGTAAGGTGTCGATTCCTGTGATCACCTCAAACCGGATCAACACCCCTGAGGTCGCCGAAGAGGTTTTGGCCACCGGCTGTGCGGATATGGTGTCGATGGCCCGCCCGATGCTGGCAGACGCCGATTTCGTCAACAAAGCCGTTGCGGGGCAATCTGCGCAAATCGCACCCTGCATTGCGTGCAACCAGGCCTGCCTGGATCATACATTCAGCGGCAAGCTGACCTCGTGCCTGGTCAATCCCCGCGCCTGTCATGAGACCGAACTGGTCATTGAGCCTGCCTCGACGCAGAAAAACGTTGCCATTGTCGGTGCAGGCCCCGCCGGTCTGTCCACGGCCATGACTGCCGCCCAGCGTGGCCACAACGTCACTTTGTTTGACCGCGCGCCCGAGATTGGCGGGCAGTTGAACATGGCCAAACAGGTTCCGGGCAAGGAAGAGTTTTGGGGGCTGGTCGACTGGTATCGCACCATGATGGCCGATCTGGGCGTAAAGGTGGAGTTGAACCGTGAGGTCAGCGCTGACGACCTGGCCGGCTTTGACGAGGTGATCATCGCAACCGGCGTCACCCCGCGCGATCCACAGATTCCGGGGCAGGATCGGGAAAATGTCCTCAGTTATATCGACGTGCTGCGTGGCAAGGCCGAAGTCGGCGAATCTGTTGCCGTGATCGGCGCAGGCGGCATCGGCTTTGACGTCTCCGAATTTCTTTTGGAGGATGGGCACAGCGCAACCACCGACTTGCCGCTTTGGATGAAGGAATGGGGCGTGACAGACCCGGCCGAGCACCGCTCGGGCCTTGCGCCAGAAGGGCCACAACCCAGCGCGCCTGCGCGTCAGGTCACTTTGCTACAGCGCAAGAAACAGGCTCACGGCAAGGGATTGGGAAAAACCACCGGCTGGATTCACCGTGCTGCACTGAAGATGAAAAACGTCAATTTCGTAGGCGGCGTGAACTATGAGCGCATCGATGATGACGGCCTGCATGTCAGTTTTGGCGAAGACCGTGCTGACCCGACCGTGATCCCGGCGGATACGATCGTGCTGTGCGTCGGGCAGGTTTCAGACCGATCACTGGCAGACGCGCTGATCGAACGCGGTGTTACCCCGCACGTAATCGGCGGCGCTGATGTGGCGGCTGAACTGGACGCAAAACGAGCGATCAATCAGGGAACGCGGCTGGCGGCCGAACTTTAAGCTCGGTCAGTCAGACAGCGCAAGCTTCACCCCCAGCGCGCCAAAAGCCGTTGCAAAACACCGTTTGATCCAGGCCATCACGGACGGGCGGTGAATGATGTAGTCCCGCGCCAAGGCAGCACAGGCCCCATAGGCGATAAAGACAACAAAAGTCATCGCCATGAAGGCCAGCGCCAGTTGCACCAAAGCCAAGCCTGCATGGGCTGTGTCGGCAGGTAGGAATTGCGGCAGGAACGCGAGAAAGAACAACGACAGCTTGGGGTTCAACACGTTGATCAGCGTGCCTGTTGTCGCAATTCTAAGGTAGCCTTTGGTCGATTTCTCGGCGCTGACCTCCATAGCTCCGCCCTCGCGGACAATGCCCCACGCCATATAGAACAGGTAGAGTACGCCAAGGTATTTGAGCACCTGAAAGGCCAGTGCGCTTGTGTGCAGCAAAGCGGCCAGGCCAATAATGCTGGCAACAGCGGCGGGCACGATTCCAAGCGTGCAGCCAGCCGCCGCCGCAATGCTGGCGCGAAACCCACGGCCAAGCCCAATCGCCAGCGTGTAGATGACGCCCGTGCCCGGCAACAGCACGACGATCAAAGATGTAAGAAGAAACTCAAGTGACATAGAACCCTCCGACCAATGGCCGGAGAGTTCCTTACATCGACACGAAAGTAAACAGGCCCGCGGTCGCTTATTCGACGGTAATCGTAATCACCTCGGACACAATCGGCGGGTTGTGCGGCACGTGACCCGCGTCGCCCAACACCAGTTGCAGCGTGTGCTGGCCTGCGGGCAGGTCCAGCGTCACCTCGGTCTGGCCGCCGCCAAAATGCATATGGTTGTCATCGGCGGGTAGACCATAGGCCAGTTCGTCCGCACCATCCTCGCCCTCACCAATCGGGGGGCGGTTGAGCAACAGGTGGTGGTGGCCGGTGTTTTCCTTTTCGGTCCCGGCCGGGGCGACGCCCATTCCGCTGAGGCCGAAGACAACTGTAACCGGTGATTGCACTGTGTCACCGTCTGAAAGGTTAACGAAATAAACCTTCGCATCGGGGTTCGAAGGCGTTTCACCCCCGGCGTGAGCAAAGCCCGCAAAAAGGCAAAAGGCAGCGATGGTGAAAACGGTCTTCATGGTCTCCTCCCTGGTCACAAAAATGCCATCCTCAAGGTAACACATTAGGTCGTTGCGCCAAAAAACACAGCCAGACAGGGGCTCCAGCAGGTTTGGAAACCACTGTTTCTGCGTTTCCCATACGCAAACGATCCGATTCAAATCCCTGATATTATCCCATGTCTGCCGCGTTTCCGCCCAGATTCAGCGCCATAGTCGGGTAGGAAATCAAGATCTGGGGAACGAGTATGGACCGACTGACCGAAATGGAAGCCTTCGCCAATGTGGTGGACCAAGGTGGCTTCACCGATGCGGCCAAGAAGATGGGCATCTCCAAGTCTGCCGTGTCCAAACATGTCTCGAGCCTCGAAGCGCGTCTGGGGGCCCGGTTGCTGAACCGCACCACCCGCCGGGTGTCGCCGACGGAAATCGGCCTTGCCTATTATGACCGCGCGCGGCGCGTTCTGAATGACGCGGGCGAAGCAGATTCGCTGGTCACATCTATGCAATCGGCCCCATCTGGCCTGTTGCGCATCAGCGTAGCCACGGATTTCGGCGTGAATCACCTGTCTCCCGTTCTGTCCGAGTTCCTGGCCGCCTACCCCGACATCACTGTGAACATGGTGTTGAACAATCGCTATGTCGAACTGATTTCCGAAGGATTTGACGTCGCCGTCCGTATTGGCGAGTTGGAAGACAGCACGCTGCGCGCACGCAAACTGACCGAAACCGTGAAACGCATGGTCGTTGCACCCAGCTATATTGAACGCTTCGGACGCCCGCAGAAGATCGATGATCTGAATGAACACAAGCTGCTGCACTATTCCAGCCAGTCTTCGGGCAATGTCTGGAAGCTGACCGCGCCATCGGGTGAAAAACGTCAGGTGCGCACGGCAGGATGGTTGAGCGTGAATGACGGGCAATCGCTGCTGAACGCCGCCATCTCGGGGCTGGGGATCGCGTATCTGCCAAGTTATCTTTACGCCGAAGCGCTGAAATCAGGACAGGTGGTCGACGCCATGCCTTCCTTACCGGATGAGGTTCAGGGCATCTATGCCGTCTACCCGCCCGGCCGCTTCACACAACCCAAAGTTCGAGCCTTTATCGACTTCCTCGTCGAGTCCTACCACGACAAAGGCCCGATGGACTGGTAATTCTCCCTGAAGACCAACCTCTGACCCGCATGTCAAAGTGCGGGTCTTTTTTTGCCTTAAGGCTCGGTGGTATAGGATCAGTTGACCAGCAACACCGCTTCGACCCGGCGATTCAGGTCGCGCCCTTCGGGCGTTGCGTTGGACGTGATCGGAGCCAGATAACCCACGCCTTGCGCCTCGATCCGCTCGGGGGCCACACCATGGGCCTCAATCAATCGGGTGCGCACGGCCTCGGCCCGGCTTTTACTGACAGAGATATTGGCCTGCAGCGCGCCCGTGTCGTCGGTATGCCCCACTAATGCAAGTCGCGTGTCAGGGTTGTCGGACAGGTAACGGGCCAGCAGAGTCAGTGAGTCAAACGGCCCTTCACCCAAAGCCACCTCACCCGTTGGGAAATGCAGGTCATCCAGAATCACATGCCCCGCGCTTGCCAACGCCTCAAGCAGTCCACCAGTGCCTTCAACGGCTTGTTCGATCACAACCGGATCGGGATCAGGGGCATCCTGTGGCTTCACGCGGATCAACTGAACGTAGCCATCCGGCGGATTGCGACTGACCAACAAGCTAAGCGCGACGGATCCCTTGGTCGCTGAAAGGAAACGGTAATCCTGAATGGCGACATACATATCAGGTGTCGGCACAACTTCTGTCCCGAAACGGAAATCGAAGCCGCCGCAGGTTTGCGCCTCACATTCAAACAGGATCTTGTAGCCTTGCGCCTCGATCTGGTCACGCAGCGGCGCCAGTAATTGCAAAGTCGTGCTGGAGCCTGCCTGAAGCCGCCAAGTAAACCGCTCAACCCGCCCTTCGACAGTGTCCGAAGGCACTGCACCGTTCGCAAAGTGCCCTGTCGGCAGCTCATAACTGTCCAAGGGCGAGGTCCGGTCACTAATCTGGCGCGCACTGGTGGGCAGGGTCAGATCCTGCGCCAGAACCGGCCCGGTCAGTAGCATTGAAAGAAGGACAGAGGCGCGGATCATCGAAACTGAGCGTGGTATTCTGCGTTGGGCACCATTGCGGTTGCACTGGCCACCCGGTTGGACATGTTGAAGAAACCGGCCACATTCGCAATGTCCCAGATGTCGCGGTCGGTGAACCCAGCATCGCGCAGCTTCTGGCGGTCAGGTTCTTCGATCTCAGCGCTTGCGGTGGTCATCTTGGCGGCAAAATCCAGCATCGCACGTTGACGCGGCTCCAGCGGCGCGATCCGATAGTTCATCACCAGCATTTCGCCCAGCTGCGGATCACCCGAGAGCTGCCGCACCGCCGCGCCATGCGCGACCAGACAGTAAAAGCACTTGTTGATCGATGAGACGACCACCGCAATCATCTCACGTTCAAGCTTGGACAATCCGCTATCGGCCAGCATCAGGTCATTGTACATCGCTGTGAAAGCATTCAGCTTGTCGATGTCGAATGCGTTGGCCTTCAACACGTTCGGCACCATACCCAGTTTTTCGACACAGATATCAAAGTACTTCTGCGTTTCCGGCGGCAGCGGATCGACCATGGGCAGGTTCAGCGCGGTGGGCATGTCTTTCTGTGTCACGGCAGCCTCTTCAGTTCACTCGAGCAGACGGTAATGGTATTCGCCCGCAAGCTCCATCCCGAGCGCGCGATAAAGACCGTTGGCCGCATTGTTGGCCTTGGTGCAGATCACACTGAGGGTCTGCGCGCCGTTATCCCGCGCCCAGATTGCCGCCGCGCGCATGGCCCAGTGGCCCAGACCTTGGCGGCGATGATCGGGCAGAATTTCAAGCGCGTGGATCATCGCAACATCCCCATGAATTGCGACAAATGCCACCCCGCTGGGTTTATCATTGTGGCGCAGCAACAGGCTGGTTTTGGGGCCTTTCGCGCGCGCCATTACCGCCAAACGTTCTGCGCCAATCCCGGCCGAAGCCCAGATTTCGCGCATGATTTCAAGCGGCTCCCATACCGAAAAAACCATGACCGGAGGGATAGACTGATCTGTCAGCAGATCGACCGGACAGACATAAATATTGACCGGATCCAGAACGCTGTACCCCCGACGGGCCAGCTGCGCGTCCAGCGCCTCGTCGCCGGGGCGCAGGCAGAAAATGCGTTTCTGCCCCATGGCCAACATATCCGCTTCGGCGGCGTCAATATCCGCTTCGGCGACAGGGCCACAAGCATTGGCGGCAGAGACACGCGACCCGCCGCCCTGCCCTTCGCGCAACCGGAACGGACCACATGCTCGATAGCTTGCAGCGGGCCACGTGCCGTCGACTATGTCCGCCCAGTTCAGGCTCAAAGCTCCAACTCTTTCGCCAGGCGGGTCATGGCCGCATCAATCTGCCCACCGTCAGTGCCACGTATCACAACGTTAGCCCCGAAGACCCCGTTGATCTGGAAGGGATAGCAGCCAATGGACAGCTGGCTGAAATCCTCGGCCAATTCAGACAAAGTTGCGGCAATATCGCCCTCGCCCCGATCCACGCGCAGAGTTTGCGACAACAAGGGACTGCCCCCGGTCAACGTTGGCAGAACACTGGCCACCATAGCCTGAAAAACTGAAGGCACACCCGCCATCACATGCACGTTCGCGAGGGTAAAACCCGGTGCGGTCGAAACTGGGTTGTCGATAAGCACCGCACCATCCGGGATGCGGGCCATGCGCAGGCGAGCGGCGTTCAGCTCCAACCCGGATTTGTCGTAATGCGCCTGCAGCAGCGCCCGCGCGTCATCCCGGACATCTATCGGCGTGTTGAACGCCCGTGCGATGCAATCGGCGGTAATATCGTCATGGGTCGGTCCGATGCCGCCGCTGGTAAAGACGGTGTCATAGGCATCAGACAGCGCCTTGACCGCCGCCTCAATAGCTGGGGCATCATCGCTGACAATGCGCACCTCTTTAAGGTCGACGCCGTGTTTGGTCAGCTCCTGCGCCAGAAAATGCATGTTGGCATCACGGGTGCGGCCCGACAGGATTTCATCCCCGATCACCAGCATCGCTGCGGTTGGATTGGCCATGGCGCTCTCCCCTCTTGATCGTTCTCAGGGGCAGGTATAGGCCCTGAACCATGCGTTTTGAAACCCCTCTTGTCCCCGCTCGCCTGATCCGTCGCTACAAACGCTTTCTGGCCGATTGTGTGCTGGAAGACGGGCAAGAGGTTACGGCCCATTGCGCCAATCCGGGATCGATGATGGGGCTGGCCGAACCGGGCGGGAAAATCTGGCTGGAACCCAACGACGATCCCAAGAAAAAGCTGAAATACGGCTGGCGTCTGGTGGATCACGAGAACGGGCATTTCACTGGCGTTGACACCTCAGTTCCAAATCGCGCCTTGCGGGCGGCGCTTGAAGCTGGCGAGATCGCAGAACTGGCCGCCTATGACACCGTCCGGCCCGAGGTGAAATACGGCGAGAACAGCCGCATCGATTTTCTGCTGACCGGGCCGGGCCTGCCCGACGCCTATGTCGAGGTCAAAAGCGTTACCCTATCCCGCCAGCCCGGTCTGGCCGAGTTCCCTGATAGCGTCACCGCGCGCGGCACCAAGCATCTGGGCGAGCTGGCAGCCATGGCCGCGCAAGGGCATCGGGCGATCATGTTGTACCTGGTCCAGCGCACCGATTGCGACCGATTTGCGCTGGCGGCTGATATTGACCCGGCCTATGCGGCGGCGTTTGACGCAGCGCAGGCGCAGGGGGTGGAACGGTTGGTGTATGGGACACGGGTTTCGCCAGAGGGAATCGCAGTCTTACCCAAAACCGTTCTAGAGGCCATGCAGCAGCACCCGCCAGAAACACGAAAGCCTCGCATCTCGGGTCAAACCTCAAGCTCACTATAAATATTCTTAAAATACTATTTGTTGATTCATATCAATGTCAATTGGCACATAAAAAGCCTTGTTATTTAGCACGACAATTTCGGGGGGAGATTTGTCATGCGATACAAAACCATTGTTACAACCGTTCTGTGCGCCGCACTTCTGTACACGGCCTCTTGCTCGGGCATGAGTTACGCGATGAAGACATATGGCGACGTCGACCCAATAAACTTCGAAGCCTATGGCAGAAGCTGGCGCGTCTTCGACAAGCCTGAAAGCGGCTTGATTATGCTGACGCCCAGCCTGGGAGATGCCGCCTTGGCCGGTGCAGCCGAAGGGGCAACATTCGGCTTGGCTGGCAGTATGGACCCCACGCAGTTGGTCTTTCAATCGGCGGCGACAGAATACCTGAAGTCAACCGGCAGAACATGTGACATCCGTTCTGCCCGACTGGTCATCGACCCTCAGTGGGAGTTCACCTATACCTGCTGAGCCTTCGCGAAACTGTCGCCTAATGTCAGAAATCACGGAGTTCAGCATGCCAAATATTCTAGTCACATTTGCCGTCATTCTCGCCGTCACAGCGTGTGCGGAACAACCAAGTTCGATCGCACCGGTTCCAATCGGGGATGTCTATAGCGACATATCCTGCGCGAAGGCACGACAACTCTACCAACAAGAGGTCGCCAGAGTACCCGCCTTGATTTCCGCCCAGAAACAAGCCGTTGCCGGTGATGCTGTCGGCGTGTTGTTGATCGGAGTTCCTGTATCCAGTTTATCGGGGGATGATCTGGAGGGCGAAATAGCTGCGACCAAGGGCAAATTAATTGCACTGTCCGCTCGTTTGGAAGTTTGCGGCACTCCGCCCCCCAAAATAGCGTGGGATTGAACCTGTCGCAGCTTAGGGTCGTAGTGCCGGCATGAGAGAGCGGCTGTTGAAAGTCATGAGCCGTCGAACTACTTCGCTGAGTGAGTGTGGCCCTGCGCCCTCTGGTACTTTCTGCACAAGCAGCGTAAAAGGAATGCTGCGCGAAACATTTGGAGCTTAGCGTCGATGAAAGAGCATCGTGGCCGCCTGACCAAAGACGGCATCCGCATCTATGAACAAAGCGACTTTGCCGGGATGCACGCGGCAGGGGCTTTGGCGGCGCGGATTCTGGATGATATTGCCGAACATGTTTTTCCCGGCCAGACGACCGGCGCAATCGACGGGCTGATCACGCAGATGGTTGAAGACGCGGGCGCAACTTCGGCCACGATTGGCTACAAGGGCTATCAGCACGCCAGCTGTATCAGCGTCAATCATGTGGTCTGCCATGGCATTCCCGGTGACAAAAAGCTGAAAGACGGCGACATCCTGAACATCGACGTGACTGTTATCGTTGACGGCTGGTTCGGCGACACCTCGCGCATGTATGTGGCAGGTAAACTGCCGCGCAAGGCGGAACGGCTGATCCAAGTGACCCATGACGCGCTGTTCAAGGGCATCGAGATGGTCAAGCCCGGCAACACTTTCGGTGATATCGGCCACGCCATTCAGGCCTATGTAGAAGCGCACCGGATGAGTGTTGTACGCGATTTTTGTGGCCACGGTCTGGGTCGCGTGTTCCACGCGCCACCCAACGTGCTGCACTATGGCCGTCCGGGAACTGGCGCGGTTCTGGAAGAGGGTATGTTCTTTACCATTGAACCGATGGTCAATCTGGGTCGCCCCGAAACCAAAACGCTGGCTGATGACTGGACTGCCGTGACCCGCGACAAGTCACTGTCGGCACAGTTCGAGCATTCGGTGGGTGTCACAGCGGATGGGGTCGATATCTTTACGCTCTCACCAGGTGGCAAATTTCACCCGACCTATTCCTCCTGATCGGCGGCCTGTTCGCGCATCACTTTCAGCAGCATCGTTTCTGCCCCCCATGGCGTCACCGCGTCATGAATGAAAACCGGCGCGCGCATCGGTTTGCGCTCGGGGCCAGTTGTGGCCTCGGCGTCACGGGAAAACGTCCAGCTGAAGGGTGTCAGAGCGCGGTCCATGACCGCACGTTAGCACAATTCAGGCTCTGAGTCCCAAAAGCCCGTGTGCCTGCGCCATATCCGTGATCACTTCGGCACCCAGATCAGCCAACTTGTTGCCGCCCCCATGCGGTGCATAAGCCAAACAGCGCATATCTGCCCGCATGGCCGCTGTGACACCGTTCTGGCTATCTTCAATAACCACAGGCGCATTTGCTTCGAAATGCTGAGCGGCCAGCTTGAACATCTTAGGGTCCGGTTTGCCAGTTCCCAGAACATGGGCCGAGAACATGACGTCCTTGAACCGGTCCCAAAGCCCGTTCTGACCCAGGGTGATCTTCATCTTGTCCGGACTGCCGTTTGACGCAACGCAATACGGGATGCCGTTTTGATCCAGTGCTACCAAAAGCTCCGAGATTCCGGGCACCAAAGGGACACCCGCACGCAAGCGATCATAGGTTTCGGCATAAACCTGATCGATCCAGTCCTCGGGCAGATCAGCGCCCATGGCGCGCGCCTTGTCGCGCACTCCGACCATCGTTCCGCCGACAAACAGCGACATGCATTCCGCAAGCGTCAAACGCAGGCCATAACCTGCCAGATTACCCATCAGCACCTGGTTCGAGATCACTTCACTGTCGACCAGAACACCATCGCAATCGAAAATCACCAGATCATGCATCCGTTTCGACTTTCCACATCAAAGAGATATGCGTGTCGCCATATTTCCGGCTTTCGTGCAGCTTGAACCCTGCGGGCGCCTGCATCGGGGTATTTTCTTCCCAAACCAGGAGTGCATCCTCGGCGAGCCAACCGTTTGCCAAAGCGGTAACAGCTTTCTGGCCCATGGCCTTTCCGTAAGGGGGATCAAGAAAGACCAGATCATAAGGTGAACCGGGATTGTCACCCAACCGGGTTGCATCACGGCGGATCAGATCGGTGCGCGCGGCGCTGCGTGTCAAATCGATATTCTTGCGTATCAGCGCCTGCGCTGCTCGTCCGTCATCAACAAATGTGACATGCGCCGCACCACGCGACAGCGCTTCAAGCCCCAGCGCCCCGGTTCCTGCAAACAGATCCAGCACGCGCAGGCCGTCAAAGTCGATCTGATGGGTCAGGACGTTGAACAGGCTTTCGCGTACGCGGTCGGTGGTTGGGCGCAGATGTGCGCCCGTATCCCCTTTGCCGACCGAGGCCAAAGCGCGGCCCCGGAACTCTCCTGCAATGATCCTCACGCCTTGAGCAGCGGCTTCAGGTCCGCGTCCGGATCAGCCACGATCGCTGGATCGGCTGTCTTACCTGCGTCGATCAGGCGTTTGCCGACCATATAGGCGCGGGGGTCGTTCATTGCGTCCACCGCGATCAACTGATCGCCGTTGTAATACCAGAAGGACACGGTTTGCCCTTCGCCCTTGCGGGTCACGACGCGGTCATATCCGGTGTTCAGACCAGCAATCTGCAATTTGACATCATACTGGTCCGACCAGAACCACGGGGTCGCCACGTAATCCCGGGCCGCGCCCAGCATGTTCTGCGCGACGATCTCGGCCTGATCGATGGCGTTGGGCACACTCTCCAGCCTGATCCGGCCTTCGCCGTGCGGGAACGAGGCACAATCGCCTGCCGCCCAGATTGACGGATCCGAAGTACGGCCATGGGCGTCGGTCTTGATACCATTGTCCAGCTCCAGCCCCGCCATCTCGGCCAATTGGGTTGCGGGCGCGATACCGACACCAACCACAACGAAATCAACCTCAAGTTCGGTGCCGTCGGTCAGAAGGGCGCCTGTGACCTTGCCGTTTTCGCCAATCAGCCGGTCCAGCCCAACGCCTTCGCGAATGTCAGCGCCATAGTCACTGTGCAATGCGCGGAAATAGTCGCTGGTCTCGGGTGCTGCGACCCGTTGCAAAATGCGGTCGGCCATCTCGACCAGAGTGACCTTGACGCCGCGCTTGGCACAGACGGCTGCGGCCTCAAGCCCGATATAGCCACCGCCCACGATCAGAGCACGGGCACCTTCGGTCACTTTGGGCTCCATATCGTCAATATGCGCCAGATCACGCACCACATGCACACCTTCCAGGTTGCCACCAATAGCCGCGGGCAGACGACGCGGATCGGACCCGGTGGTCAGTGCCAGTTCGTCGTAGGAAATGTCCTCATCCCCCAACGTCACAGTCTTGGCTTGCGGATCGATGCCCGTGACGCGCTGACCCAGACGCAGGGTGATGTTGTTCTCGGCATAGAAACTCTCGGGTCGCAGGAACAGGCGCTCCAGCTCCATCTCGCCCAGCAGGTATGCCTTGGACAAAGGCGGGCGCTGATAGGGCAAATGCGGCTCGGCTCCGACAAGGGTGATGTCCCCTTCGAACCCATCCTTGCGCAAACGCGCCACCAAAGATGCCCCCGCCTGACCGGCACCGATCACGACAATATGGTTCATGTTTCGCCCACCCTGCAGTTTTCCCGTGGTCTCTGTGTTTGGACCACCTATATTGCGGCTAAGTCCAATTCTGCAAATCCAAACGACAGGAGCTGAAAAATGATTTCAACAGGAGACACCCTTCCCGAAGCGACATTGACCCAGATGGGCGCGGACGGGCCGGAGGAGGTTCGGATTTCAGAAAAAACCAAAGGCCGCAAAGTCGTGATCTTTGCCGTTCCGGGTGCATTTACGCCGACATGCCATTCCGCACATGTGCCCAGCTTCATGCGCACAAAGGATCAGTTCGACGCCAAAGGCGTGGATGAAATCATCTGCATTTCAGTCAACGACCCGTTTGTTATGAAAGCCTGGGGCGAAGCGACCGGCGCGTCCGAGGCCGGATTGACCATGCTGGCCGATGCAACATCGGAATTCACCAAGGCCATTGGCATGGATTTTGACGCCCCGCCTGTCGGTCTGATTGCACGATCCAAGCGCTATGCCATGTTGGTTGAGGATGGCAAAGTCACAGCTTTGAATTTGGAAGAAAATCCAGGCGCTTGTGAGATTTCTGCCGGTGAGGGCCTGTTGGAGGTCATCTAAACGACATCGGCCCCGGGCAGCCGGGGCCTTTACACCCCAAATTAACTTGAAGACCTGCTCCATTGCGCAAATACTTGGTCTACGCATATGTGGAGTTCTTTATGAAACTTAAGACATTTTCCCTCATTCTGACCGGCGCGGCCCTGATCTCAGCCTGCGGACCGGCCCCAACACCACAACAACAAGCCGCACGTCAGCACGAGATCGCGTGCCTTGGTGGCACCTTGGGTGGCGCGTTGATCGGTGGCGCAATCGGCAACCAGTTTGGCGGTGGGTCGGGCAAGACGATCCTGACCGCGGCAGGTGCTGCTGCTGGCGGTTTTGAAGGCCAAAGATTTGCGTGCTGAGAGGGATGGACATGACACGAGCAATTTTCATAGCCGCAACCATTGTTCTGGCATCTGCAGCGACAGCGGAAACCGTTGCCGAACTGCATGAAAAAGAACTGAACGCCATTGATGCAAACAATGACGGGTTCTTGTCCAAGGATGAGTTCAACGCATTCTCGGACTATGCATTTCAGACGATGGATGAAGACAAGAATGGCACCCTGGGGCTGGAAGAAGCCAAGCCGTTTTTGGACATCAAGCAGTTTCAGGATGTTGACCGCAACAAGGACAGCTTTATCTCAAGAGCGGAATATGATGCTCAGATGGATGAGGACTTCAGCACGGCGGATCAGGATGGCAACGGCCAACTGGATTAAGCCTGTCACGACAGGAGCTGGGAATGAACAAATGGATTGGTTTGAGTGTATTGGCTCTGGTCGCAGCTTGTGATGTTCCGCAGGCTCCGGTTGTGACGGGGCCGGACGGGCAGGCTCGTATTCAAATCAATCTATCCGGACTGACCTGCTATCAGAACCGATGTCTCGACATTAACCCCGCCGCGCGCAGCGTGCGTCAAATTGGAAACAAGACAACGGGTATCCCCAGATCCATTGACATCAGCGACGGGACTGTGACACCTGCCGAGTTCCGACAGATGGGTACTGCCGCGTCTCTGGCCGGTGGCCAGGGCTCAGGCAACGATCGCTAACAAAGACTATCCATCTTGCGTGCCAGCTTGGCATCCAATGAGGACAGTCCGCCCACGTCATGAGTGGATAGAACAACTTCTACCGTGCGGTACACGTTGGACCATTCCGGGTGGTGGTTCCATTTCTCAGACCAAATCGCCACTTGGGTCATCCACCCAAAGGCAGAAACGAAATTGTCGAAAATGAACGTTTTGGTGATTGCATCTCGGCCTTCGACCATCGTCCAGCCGTTCTTGAACAGCGGATCCAGCAGCGGGCCACGGGTTTCGGTCGACAAGAGTTCGGTCATTGCTGTTCCTCCGGGTTCGTTTTCCTGAACGGGCCGTAGTCCGTCAGAATCTCGATCTCTTCTCCCACTGCGCGGCCTTCGGCGTCCAGATATTTTTTGACGGCATCAGCAAAACCCGGATCGCCAACCCAATGCAAGCTATGCGTGCGCGTTGGCAAATAACCTCGCGCCAGTTTGTGTTCACCCTGAGCGCCCGCCTCAACCCGGGCCAGACCGTGGGCAATGGCAAAATCAATCGCCCTATAATAGCACAACTCGAAATGCAGACAGGCGTGATGCTCAACGCAGCCCCAATACCGGCCAAAAAGCGTTTCTCGGCCTATGAAGTTCAGCGCCCCGGCTATGGCATAACCGTTCCGTTCCGCCAGCACCAAGGCCATGTCATCTGCCATGGTTTCCTGCGCGATATCAAAGAACTGCCGTGTCAGGTACGGTGAACCCCACTTTCGGGCCCCGGTGTCTTGGTAGAATCGCCAGAACGCATCCCAATGTTCGGGCCTCAGCTCATCTCCGGTCAGCGTGCGGATATCGCCCCCAAAGCGGTTGGCTTGGGCCCTTTCCTTGCGGATATTTTTGCGTTTGCGCGACGACAAGACCGAAAGGAAACCATCGAAATCAATGTAGTCGTCGTTGAGCCAGTGAAATTGCTGTGAGCTGCGCAGCATCAGGCCCATCTGTTCCCCGGCCACCGCTTCGTCATCGGTACAAAAGGTCGCGTGCACTGATGAGACCTGATTGTCAGCCGCCAGTTGCACCGCGCCTTGCACAAGGGCCGACATGCCGATCCTCTCGTAACCCGGGCGCACCAGGAAACGTCGTCCAGTGGCCGGGGTGAACGGCACAGCGATCTGAAGCTTGGGGTAATAGCGCCCGCCAGCGCTTTCATAGGCATGGGCCCAACTGTGATCGAAGATGTATTCGCCCTGACTGTGCGATTTTGCATACATCGGGGCCGCAGCAATCAGCAATCCGTCGAGATAAGCCGTCAGGTATTGCGGCTGCCAGCCTGTGCCGCGCCCGACCGACCCGCTTTTTTCCAACGCCAGCAGAAACCGATGGGTTGTGAAGGGATCAAGAGGCCGCCCGCCATCGGCGACCTCGGGGCAGGCGCAGGCATCCCACTCTGCCGCAGAAATCTGCGACAGGGCGCCCAATACCTGAATTTCGATCTGAGCCTGATCCATTTGTCCTCCGCGCCTGTCCTTTATCTGTGACAGCTCAGAGCAGGTTCAAGCCGAATGCGTCGCCAGATACCCTTCAAAGGTCACATTGTCGGCAACCTGTCGGGCCTCTGCCTCTTGTTCAGGCGACCGGATTGTCCAGCACAGGATCGGTACGCCCCGTGCCTTCAACTCGGCCACACGAGGGCGGGACAGATCAGCCGCTTCGTGGCTAATAAAACTGGCACCAGAACGTTCGAAATCCGGTATTTCGCGCAGGTGTTCGCGGACGGCCTGAGACAACGGCCAGTCGTCTGCCTCAAAAGCACATGTTACAATCCCGCAAGGCAAATGCGGCGCCAGACGCGCCAGTTCAGCGGTCGAGTTCGGGTTGAAAGACATCAGCGCCAGCGGACCTTCGTAGCCTGACAGAATGCGCACGGCCTCTTGCTCCAACGGACCGATGCCGGTGCCCATGGCCCCGTCCTGATCTTTGAACTCGACGAGCAACGGCACCTGACCTGCGACAAGATCCAGCACTTCTTTCAGTGACGGGATACCTTCACTGTCGGAATACAGCAACGAAACCGCTGAGGCCTCGGCCCCGGTGATCTGCTGAATCGCACCGGTCTGCCCCGTCAGGCGCTTCAGATCATAGTCGTGAAAAACCATCACCTGACCATCCGCAGTCAACTGCAGGTCGATCTCGATCCCATATCCGGCGTCAATTGCGGCCTGAATGGCGGCGCGGCTGTTTTCCGGGCGGTTGTCGGAAATGTCATGCAACGCCCGATGCGCAATCGGGCGTTGAAGAAACTCTGACGGCAATGTGGGTGTCATTGGACTTCGAAAATCCCTTCGATCTCGACCGCGACGCCCAACGGCAGTGACGCTGCGCTGACGGCAGAACGCGAATGGCGACCGGCATCGCCCAGCGCTTCGACAAGGAAATCGGATGCGCCGTTGATCACCTGCGGCTGCTGGGTGAAATCCGCCGTCGAGTTTACGAAACCAGTCAGTTTGATCACGCGCACCAGCTTTTCGATGTCGCCGCCACAAGCTGCTTTGACCTGCGCCAACAGATTGATCGCGCAAACCCGTGCCGCTGCCGCCCCGGCTTCGACATCCATGTCGTCTCCCAGTTTACCGGTAATCAGCTCATCGGTTTTAGAAATCTGGCCCGACACATAAACGATGTTGCCCATGCGTACGAACGGCACATAGTTGGCAGCGGGTGCAGGCGCGTCATCCAGTGTCACACCCAGGGTTTCCAGTTTTGCGGCGATGCTCATTGAGAGGGTCCTTCCCTAAATTCGACTCTGCCGGACGCTAACCGGGAAGCTTGGTTTGGGAAAGGCGGAAACCGGCAATTTCCTGTTTGCCTGCGATCTGAGCGTTTCTTTACTTATTCCGGGCTGTTGATCCTAGGTCACTTTACCCGCCCCCAACAGACAGGTTACACGCTAGGTGTTTCATTTAAGACCCGAAACGACTAGTGACAGAACTTGTGCCACCCCAGCACGTGGATTTTGATTGAACGTCCGGCGGACCATGTGTCGGGCCATTTTGGGAGAAGCAAACCGTGCTCAGCAGATTGCGCCTGAAACACCTTTTTGTCCTGTCTTGCATGGCCACTCTGTCTGCTTGCGCTACGACCCCGCCCGAGGGGGCCTCGCGTAGCGACGTTTTTGATCCGTATGAAAACAACAACCGGGCAATCCACAAATTTAACCTTGGCGTGGACCGGTTTTTGTTCCGCCCTGCCTCGAAAGGCTATGTAAAGATCGTTCCTGACCCGATGGTGACCAGTTTCAGCACCTTCGCCGAGAACATCTCGCTGCCGGGGCAGGCCGTGGATTACCTGTTGCAGGGCAATCCAAAGCAGATGGGCAACGCGTTGCTGCGATTCGTGGTCAATATGACCGTGGGCGGGTTTGGCCTGTCCGCACCCGCCGACGAATTGAACCTGCCGCCGGTCGACACCGATTTTGGCGAAACCCTGCATGTCTGGGGCGTGGGTGAAGGCGCTTATGTTGAATTGCCATTCTATGGCCCTTCAACCCAACGAGACGCCATCGGGGTCGTGATCAACCTGTTCTCGAACCCGATCAACTTTACCCCGGTGAGGCCGGCCGATAACCTTGGCGTATACGCCGAAATCGTACGTCGCATGGGAGATCGTGGTCGATTCTCGGATACGGTCGATTCAATTCTTTACGAAAGTGCAGACAGTTACGCGCAGGCACGCTTGATCTATCTGCAAAACCGCAGATTTGAACTGGCAAGAGACGACGAAGACGCCTATCTGGATTTGTATTCTGACCCCTATGCCGAAACCGGGACGGACCCGGTCAGGGACCCCTTTTTAGACCCCTACGAGGACCCCTATGCCGAATAACGAGTTGAACCGCCGTCACTTCATCGCCTCGGGCCTCGCACTGGCCCTGTTGCCGATGCCAGCCTTTGCGCAGACCGAAGCCGCAGCAAAAGCGTTGGTCAACAGCGTGGTTGCTGACATCAATCGGGTGATCGATTCCGGCAAGTCTGAAAAGGCAATGTTGCGCGACTTCGAAAAGATTTTTGTCCAATATGGCGATGTTCCCATCATGGCGCGTTACGCGCTGGGTGCTGATGCCCGTACAGCCAGCCCAGCCCAACTGAAAAAGTTCACCCAAGCCTTCCAGGGCTATATCTCACGCAAATATGGCCGCCGGTTCCGAGAGTTTATTGGTGGCGAAGTTGATGTGCGCAATGCCCGGAAAATCAAGGCCGGGTACGAAGTTCGGACGCTGGTCAAACTACGCGGGTCGGCCCCATTTGACGTGACCTTCCTGGTGTCCGACAAGTCGGGCCGGGACAAGTTCTATAATATGTTCATCGAGGGCGTGAACCTTCTGCTGACCGAACGTACCGAAATCGGCGCTATGTTGGATGCCCGGAAAGGCAATCTGGATCAACTGATCAGAGATCTGAACAAAACAGGCTGACCCTGCAGCCGGGCGCGGCAACGCGCCAGCTCGAAGATTTTGCCAGAGCATACGAAAGGGTCAGGTTCTTCTGACCCTTTTTTTCGATTTCAGGGCGCATAGCTGCGTACCAAAGCGCCTGCAATCAAGGCCCAGCCGTCAGCGATGACAAAGAACGCCAGTTTGAATGGCAGGGACACGATTGCTGGAGGGACCATCATCATGCCCATCGACATCAACACCGCTGCCACAACAAGATCGATGATCAGAAACGGCAGGAAAATCAGAAAGCCAATCTGAAAAGCCCGTGCGATCTCGGACAGCATGAAAGACGGCATCAGGACAGAAAGCGGCGCTTGCGCTGACAGTTCCATCGCATCCCCACCGGGTCGGAGGGCTGCCATGGCGTAAAAAGTGTCCGCGTCCAAACGGGCTGCCATGAAAGTACGGAAGGGGTCCAGCGCCCGCTCCAGCGCGGCCTCGACCCCCATCGTTTCCTCCATCATCGGGCGAATGCCATTTTCCCAGGCTTCGGTAAACACAGGATCCATGATGAAATAGGTCAGAAACAGCGCCAGACTGACAATCAGCATATTGGGCGGCGATTGCTGCAAGCCAATTCCCTGCCGCAGGATCGACAAGACTGTAACCAGAAACGGAAAACAAGTGATCATAACTGCCAGGCCCGGCGCTATGCTCAACACCGTGATCAGAAGGATCAACTGGATGGTCCGGGCCGATATCGACCCGCCCTCGCCAAGGGACAAAGTCACATCCTGTGCTGCACCGAGCGATGGCGTCAGCACAATCGCCAGAGCCAGCCAGATCGCAAAACGCATCAACCTATTCCGTTTTGAAGGTCGGCAATCTCGGTCAGGCGCACAGCCAATTGTCCGGCCTGATCGCCCTCCATCTCTTCCAGCAAACCACGCGCAACCAGTTGATCCCCGACGTAAAGGTCGACCGGATCTTCGATCCGTTTGTCCAGCGTCAGAACCGCGTTCTCTCCCATGTTCAACAGATCCCGGATTAGCGGGCGGGCGCGGCCAACCGAAACTGTCACCTCGATCGGGACGGATTCAAACGGGTTTGGTTTTTCGGTTTGCGGGTCATTCATTGGACAAAGCCTTTCTTGCCTCAAAGACATAAGCGTCAAAAATCTGTGCAACGGTGGTCAGCAAGGCGCTGCAATCCACTTCGCGCCGGTTGGTTCCGACCTGCAAGCGCGCTTGCCCTGCCTCAAGCGAAGGATCTTCGATGACATGCGGTTCGCGCTGCGTTCCTGGCAGCAACAGCGCCTTAACATCTTCAACACATCCGTCGGGCACCATGATCTGCATCGGCTGCTCGATCTGCGACCTCGCCATCTCGGACAATTGTTCAACAAGACGTGCGGCCAGCCCTTGCTCGACCATCTGGGGCAAAACCTTTTGGACCAGACTTTCAAACATCGG
>NZ_JBXWSB010000036.1:0-36790 GCF_059613205.1 Ruegeria sp. BHSB064 | reverse complement strand
CTCTGTTCGCAACTTCGGCGAGATCGCGGGTGAGTTTAACGGCGTGCAATTTGCTGGTGCCGAAAGCTCGGGCAGCCTGGACAATTTCCGTGGTGCCGTCATCAGCTCCGACAGCCGCGCCGTCGATATCCAAGGTCAAGGCATCGATGTTCGCAACTTCGGTGACATCATCGGCACGGGCGACCAGCGCAATGGTACCATCTACACCAACTCGACGGCCGAGGACGTCTCGATCTCGAACTTCACCGGCGGTACTATTGATGCAGGCGAGGGCAACCAGGGCGCTGGTGTTTCCCTGCAGATCGGTGATGAAGCCGGTGACCGCGTGCAAACCGATGTGTTCAACGGCTTTGGCGCGACCATTCAAGGTCGCGGTCAGGCGGCTGCCAACACCTCGCTGGCGGGCGACGGCATCCGAATCGACGACGGCGCTGAAGGCACCATCCTGGAAACCGAGATCATTAACAGCGGCCTGATCTCGAGCGAAAGCAATCAGGGCACAGCGGCAGGTATTCGCATAACCGATGGGGCAAATGCCGAAGGTGAGATCCTGAACACCTCAACCGGTGTGATCGAAGGCCCCCGCAACGGCCTTTACATCGGCAACGGCGAGCATGATCTTGACGTGCTGAACTTTGGCACCATCCAGTCGGGTAGCCGCGCGGTCAATATCGATGGCTCTGGTGTCGACCTGATTAACGGTGGTGATATCCTTGGCACCGATGATCAGCGCAACGGCACTGTCTACGCGGAGGACACTGCACGGGATTTTTCGATCAATAACCTGGCGACAGGCACGATTGACGCGGGCGAACACAACAACGGCGCGGGTATCTCGCTGTCTTTGGCCGAAGACGGCAACGGTGACATTGAAATCGAGAACGCTGGCATCATTGCCGGACGTGGCAACGCAGGCGCGGCGCTGGGTACGGCGGGCGACGGCATTCGTCTGGAAGGTGTGCGCCAGGAGGGTGGCTTTGCGCCTGCCTCATTCACGGGCACCATCACCAACAGCGGCAACATCTCGTCCGAAGGTGCCAACGGCACAGTTGGCGCGTTCCGTGCGGTGAACAATGTCAATTTCCAAGGCCAACTGATCAACGAAGAAACTGGTGTGTTCGCAGGTGGTCAGAACGGTGTCTATTTTGGAACCGGTGACCATTCTGGTGGATCGTTTGTCAACCGTGGCCTTGTCACGTCAGACAGTCGTGCCCTGAACATCGACGGTGTTGGCCTTGAGGTGTTGAACGAAGGCGAAATTCTTGGCACCGGAGACCAGCGCAACGGAACCGTCTATGCCGATGGTACCGCCGACAACTACTCCTTTATCAACACTGGCTTGGTGGATGCGGGCGAAGGTAACAATGGCTCGGCAGTTTCCCTGCAAACCGGCGATGTGTCGGGGGACGTGGTCTCGGCAGCTGTTTTGAACCAAGGTATATTGCAAGGTCGTGGTGACGCGACCGAAGGCAATCAGGTTGGCGATGGTCTGCGCCTGTTCACCAGCCAGGATGACGCATCCTTTGCCGGTATTGTGGTCAACGAAGGTCTGATCGCAGGGTCCGAAGACTCGGATGCCGCCGCCGGTATCCGCGTGGATGGCGGTCTGAACCTGCTGGGTGCAATCCTGAATGAGGGCGAGATCCGTGGGACGGTCAATGCCATTGATGCGTCTGATGCGGGCAGCATCACCTTCGTCAATGACGACGAGGGTGTGATCAACGGCAATGTTCTACTGAGCACTGGCGACGACATCTTTGTCGATCTGGGCACCACCAATGGCGATGTCGACGGTGGCGCTGGCGATGATGTTCTGATCGCGGGCGATGCTGACAACGTTCTGACCGGTGGTCTGGGCAATGACTTCATCGACGGTGGAGAAGGCATCGACACTGCAGATTTCTCGGATCTGGATGTCGCAGTCAATGTTCGTCTCGACGCCAACGGCAACGGCACGGCCACACGCGACACCGGCTTTAACGTCTCGATCGTGGATGCGGTTGTTGCGGCGCCGGATCAATTCGGTGCAAACATCCCGGACGGCGCTTGGTTTGTAGAGGAAGCGGTTCAGGGCAACCTGTACTATAACATCCACACGACCGAATTCCTTGCTGGTGAAATCCGCGGGCAGTTGCTGGTCGACAGCGATGTAACCGAAAACGGTATTCGCACAGTGTCCCTGAGCGGCGGTCTTGATGCGGCACAGGAGCCTGGGCCAACTTCGGACAGCCAAGCGACGGGCGAGGCAACTGTTGTCATCACTCAGAATCTTGCAACGGGCGAAGTCACCTATTCCAGCGAACTGAGTGTTGTGGGCTTGAACGAAGCCGACCTGAACACACCGATCCCCGGTGTCGTTTCCGCCATCCATTTGCATAATGCGCCTGCCGGTCAGAACGGCCCGGTCGTGCAGGACACGCTGGTGGATGCAGGTGCTACGCTGGATTCGGACGCCGTCGGTGGCACAGGAGTTATCGGTCAGGATGTCATCGATAACCAGATCGAAACCGACATTCTGCAGTCCATTGAAAACGTTGTCGGATCCGATGATGGCGATGTGATCATCGGCAGCGATCAGACCAACGTGTTGAACGGCGCGGACGGTGATGATCTTCTGAACGGAGAAGGTGGCGACGATATCCTCATTGGCGGCGCTGGGGCGGATACGTTCCAGTTTGGCGCGAACTTCGGCAACGACACCATCGAGGACTTCGAAGTAGGTCTGGATCAGCTGCAATTTGGTGACTTCGGTCCTGACTTTGGGGCGCAAGTCAACGTGGCTCAGGACGGTGGCGATGCCGTAATCAGCTTCGGGGATGAGGGTTCGGTCCGTCTGGTTGGCATCAATGCAGCCGAACTGAACGACGACGATTTCGTTGCATAAGCAAACAGTTGGCGGGGCGGCTTGTGGTCGCCCCGCTATTTCCAAACCGGAAAGGATCAACACGATGTTGCAGAAAACCAATCCCGTCAAAGCCGCCTGGGGGTCGCTGCGCAAAGGATTTGTTGCAGTTGCCTTCTTTAGTTTGTTTCTGAACCTGCTGATGCTGGCCGGACCGATCTACATGCTACAGGTCTATGACCGCGTCCTGACCAGCCAGAATGCTGACACGCTGATCGCCCTGTCGTTGCTGCTGGCAGGTGTCTTTGTAGTGATTGCCTGCCTTGATCTGATACGGATGCGCATCCTGGGCCGCTTGGCTGCCCGGTTCGAGATGAAAGTCGGAGCGCCTGTTCTAGGGGCCGCCATGAAACGCCGTGTGCAGGGGGAAGCTGCCCCCGGCGACAATCTGGTCGAGGACGTAAACGGGTTTCGCGAGTTCATTTCAGGCACAACTCTGGCCGCCTTTTTCGATGCACCGTGGATACCGCTGTATCTGTTGGTCCTATATGTCCTGCATCCCCTTCTCGGGCTGCTTGGACTGGCCGGAGCTCTGACGCTGACCGCAATGGCCCTGATCAACAATGCCCGTGCACACAAGCCGATGCAGCAGGCAGCACAGGCGCGCGGCCGTGCGGACGCGCTGTTTCGAACCGGAGACAGCAATGCCGAACTGGTCCATGCGCTGGGCATGAAATCCGATCTGGTGCGCCGCTGGACTTCTCTGCAGCTCGACGCGCATCGCCAAAAAACCCGCGTTGCCGACCGGATCGCCAGCTTTTCGGTGATGTCCAAGACTCTGCGCATGGGGCTGCAATCCGCGGCTCTTGGCCTTGGCGCGGCATTGGCGATTACCGGGGAAACCACAGCAGGCGTTATGATCGCGGCGACCATTGTTCTGGCTCGCGCTCTTGCCCCGATCGATCAATTGATTGGGCAATGGCGCACCTTTCTGGCCGCGCGCGGCTCGTATGCCAAAATCACAAAACTCACCGAAGATTTCGCGGAAACGCCTGCCAATCTGCACCTGCCTCGTGCGTTTAAATCTCTGGATGTCAGAATCGCGCAAGCGGGTCCGCCCTGCGCGGTCAATGCCACTCTGCGCAGCATTGATTTCAGCTTGGCTGCTGGCGATGTGCTGGCAATCATCGGCCCCAGTGGTTCCGGGAAAACAACACTGGGCAAGATGCTGGCCGGAATCTGGCACCCGCAACGGGGTGAGGTTTTGCTGGACGGCAGCCCCATGTCGAAATGGAACCGCGAGGATCTGGGCAAGCAGATCGGCTATCTGCCGCAGGATGTGGACCTGTTTGACGGCACGATCCGCGAAAATATAGGTCGCTTTGCCGTCGCCATCGATGATGCCGAGGTTCTGCGCGCCGCACGCGAGGCCGGAGTGCATGAGCTGATCAGCAGCCTGCCTGACGGGTATGAAACACGCATTGGTCAGGGATTCTTCCTGTCGGGCGGACAGCGTCAGCGCCTTGCCCTTGCGCGCGCGCTTTATGGCGATCCGTTTGTCCTGGTGCTGGACGAACCGAACTCGGATCTGGACGCAGATGGCGAAAAGGCCCTGCGCGACGCGATTTTGACAGCACAGGCACGGGGATCAATCAGCATCGTCATGACCCACCGTCCTGCCACGTTGCAGGCGGCCAACAAAGTCATGGTTCTTCGCAACGGATCACAAGCCCAGTTTGGCGACAAGGGGGACGTTTTGAAGGTCAAAACTCAAAACGTTCTAAAATCGCCCGCACAGCGCGCTGCATCTGGCAAGCCCACCCTGCATCTATCAGAAGACACGCGCATTAAAGGAGCCGCACAATGACCCGTATAGTTCCCTATGCTTCAAACAACACAACTCCAGACCTTTACGACGCGCGGGTTGTCGACGTCACCGATGCGACACCCGGCATCCGCCTGTATGTACTATTTGGTCTTTTCACATTGCTCGCCTTTGTCGGTGGCAGCATCTACTGGGCCTTTGCATCCAGACTTGACGGAGCCGTCGTGGCCCCTGCCTCTTTTGTCGTCGAAGGGGATCGCAAAACGGTTGAGCATCTCGACGGTGGCATCGTCCGGTCTATTCTGGTCGCCGATGGTGAGGCGGTCGAACAGGGGCAACCTCTGATCCGACTCGACAGCACCGAGATTGACGTCGACCTCAGCGTGCTGGGCAGCCAGATCGGCGAGCTTTCTGTCCGTCGCGCGCGACTGATTGCGCAGCTACAGGGACAGGCTCATTTTGACGAAGCCACTGCCTTTCAGAACTTCCAAGAAGATATGAACCGTCTTCACTGGGCTTCAGCTTTTCTGACGCAAAAACAACTGTTTGACGCCGAGCACCGCGCCCGTGCGACCGAAGCGGAGATCAACGCACAACGTATTTCAGCGCTGCGGGATCAGATTGATGGCCTGAACGAGCAGCGGATCAGCACGCAAAACCAGATGACCATCACACGTGCTGAGTTGGAAAGCCTGCAGACCCTTCTGGACAAGGGCCTGGTTGCAATCACGCGGGTCAGCGCCCGACAGATCGAAGTTGAACGGCTTTCGGGCGTCGATGCGTCGCTTCGGACACAGATAGCCCAAGCAGAAAACCAGGTCAGCGAGTTGAAGCTGACAATGATCAGTCAGAAAAAGCTGCGCGATGAAGTTCTGGCCGGAGAACTCGCTGTCGTCGATGCCCAGCTTGATCTGTTGCGCCCACAGTTCTCAGGTACCGTGGAGCGCCGTAAGCGGATCGAAATCCTTGCGCCGGTCAGTGGCCGTGTGGTGAACCTTGCCGCATCGACCACAGGAGGGGTGATCAGACCAGGTGAGCACATCATGGAAATCGTGCCCGCTGACCAAGCTTTGATTGTCGAAGCGCGGGTGAAACCCGGCGACATCGACAAGCTGAAAATCGGTCAGGCCACACGTATCCGCTTGTCTGCCTTTGCCCAAGCCGATGTTCCCGAAGCGCAAGGAGCCATCGTTGATATCTCTGCCGACGCCCTGGAAGACGAACGAACGGGCGAGGCCTACTACAAAGCACGGGTCAAACTGGATGATCAGCAATCCAAAGAGGTTGCGGCCTTGGATCTGGTGCCCGGCATGCCGGCTGACTTGTTTGTCACGACAGGCGAACGTGCTGTTATTGCCTATCTGGCTCAGCCCATAAGCGAACGCCTCGCGCGAACATTTATCGAATAAACGCTTTCAAAAGACTTTTGAAATAAAGCCTTTTTGTATCGAGTGTTTTGGTGAGTGAACGATGGTCTGCGTGCCTGTTCGGGCGCGGGCCATCACTTTTTTGAAGCTTAGCATCCGTAGCTGGCCAAAAACATGTCAACTGCTTGCGTCGCGACCTCATTGATTTCACTCTGGCTAAAGCTGTTCTGAATTCCAAATGCAGCTCGGGCCCAGATGCGCACTTTACATAGCTCGGAAAACTGTTCTGCCGCGATATGCACATTTTCAATGCACAACTCGCCCTTGGCCACCGCCTTTTCCAGATAGGCTGCCATCTGCCTTTGGCCGTTTTGCGGGCCCGCCTCGTAAAAAGCACGGCCCAATTCGGGGAACCGGTCGCGTTCGGCAACACAGATCCGAAAAACTTGTTGTGCGAATTCGGACACAAGAAAAGCCGTGAGCTGCGTGGCCGCTATCTGCAGTACCTCGCGCGCAGGTTTGGTCTCATCAATCATTGACAGAATGCGCTCAGACATCAGACGACATTCTGTTTGCGCAACTTCCATGAACAAAAGGCGCTTGTCCGGGAAATAGCTATAGAGTGTTGCCTTTGACACGCCTGCTGCGCGGGCAATGTCGTCTACGCTTGCTCCTTCGAACCCATCTGCCATGAAAACCTCTCGGGCCCCGCGCAAAACCTGATCGAACTTTCGGCCTGTGCGCAGGATGGTGGCTGTTTGGGTCATGTCATCTCCGGGATTGGTCTGGGCATCAGTTTATAAACCGCTCAGTTCAGATACAATGATTTTCGCACTCTATGAAACCGTAGCCCGGGGCATTCCCGTGATGTCAAAGGCTTGCGGCGCAGACAAACCATGCTAGGAGTCTGTCCATGGTCGATGTTTTTCTGCGCACCCTTCCCTTTTTTGCGATTATCGGCCTGGGATACTGGGCGGGGCGCACTCGGTTTTTTACGGCCGAGGCAACTGCCTATCTTACCAAGTTCGTCTTCTTTTTTGCGCTTTCGGCCATGCTGTTTCGCTTTGCAGCCACCTTGCCGTTTGCCGAAATCTTCAATGCGCGACTGGTCCTTGGGTATCTGAGCGGTACAATTGCTGTTTATGCTGTGGCAACATGCGTCGCGTGGCTGCGAGGGCTGGATGTGCCAACAGCGGCTGTTGAGGCACAATGCGCAGCCATTGGCAACGTAGGCTTTCTGGGACTACCGATGCTGGCGCTGTTGTTCAGCGAAGCGGCCATTGGTCCGGTGATGGTGGTTCTTACAGTGGACCTTGTTGTGTTCTCGTCCCTCATTGTGATCCTGATCAACGGTGGCCGCGACGGTAAACTCACTTTGGGTACGTTCAAGTTGATCGGTCTCGGGCTTCTGAAAAACCCGATGATTGTGTCAATCTCGGCTGGGTTGGTCTGGTCATCTTTGGAAATTCCGGTTCCGGAACCTTTGAATGACTTTCTGACCATTCTGGGCGGTGCGGCCACACCAGGTGCTCTGTTTGCTATCGGGGCCTCACTGGCTGGCAAGTCGGCCGAACGTGTCGAAATCGCCGCTTGGCTGAGCTTTTGCAAGTTGGTGATACACCCGATATGCGTTGCAGTTGCGTTGCTCTGGCTCGTGCCGATTGACATTTTTCCGGCCTCGGTTGCCATCGCTGCAGCCGCCTTGCCGGTTGCTGGCAATGTCTACATGCTGGCGGCGCATTACGGGGTCGCCCCGCACAGGGCCTCGGCGGCCATTCTGCTTTCAACGGTGGCCAGCATCCTGACCGTACCCGTGGTAATCGCTTGGCTCAGTGGTCTCTGACCTTCACCTTTTCGAAAAATACTCTCACGGCCAGCGGTCGGACTTTACGCGGCGTCTCTGGATCGTTAGCCATGTCGCGACTCTAATGTAAGGACGATGCCTGATGGAAACCCTCTCGGAGAACGCCTGTTTCGGCGGAGTGCAGGGCGTGTACCGCCATGCCTCCTCGGTCTGCCAATGCGACATGACTTTTGGCCTTTTTCTTCCAGCCGAGGCGAAGGACGGGCCGGTTCCCATCCTATGGTATCTGTCCGGCCTGACCTGCACACATGAAAACGCCATGACTAAAGCAGGAGCACAAGCCTGGGCCGCAGAACAGGGAATTGCCGTCGTGTTTCCGGATACTTCGCCGCGTGGCGAAGGTGTGGCGGATCACGAAGACTACGACCTGGGTCAAGGCGCCGGGTTTTATGTGAACGCAACGCAATCCCCGTGGGGCCCACATTTCCAGATGTGGGACTACATTGCCGAAGAACTGCCTGCCCTGTTGATAGAAAACTTTGCCATCGACAGCGATCGGCAGGCCATCACCGGCCATTCGATGGGGGGTCACGGCGCACTGACCTTGGCGATGAACCTGCCGGGGCGGTTCCGTTCAGTCTCGGCCTTCGCGCCGATTTCAAATCCGACCGGATCGGATTGGGGTCGCAAACAGCTAAGTGCTTATCTCGGGGACGACGAGGCCCTCTGGGCCAAACATGATGCGTCTTTGCTGATGAAAGGCAAAGGCTTCGACGGTCCAATCCTGATCGATACGGGTGCCAATGACCAGTTCATGGACCTGTTACGCCCCGAAGCGCTGGCTCAAGCCATCGCTGAACGCCGCCAACATGCAACCTATCGCTTCCAGCCGGGCTATGACCATTCGTATTTCTTTGTTTCCACCTTTATGGAAGACCACATCGTTTTCCATGCTGAGGCGCTTTACGGAGACTGAGGTATGAGCAAATACGACTACGACTTGGTCATTATCGGGTCCGGCCCCTCGGGTCGGTCTGCGGCCATTCAGGCGGGAAAGTTAAAACGTCGCGTTCTGGTGATCGACCGTAAGGATCGCTTCGGAGGAGTGTCTGTTCACACTGGCACAATTCCCTCTAAAACCCTTCGAGAAACGGTTCTGAACCTCTCAGGTTGGCGAGAGCGCAGTTTTTACGGCCGTTCCTACCGGGTCAAAGACCAAATCCGCGCCGAAGATCTCAAGGCCCGCCTGCATATGACGCTCGACCATGAGGTCGACGTATTGGAGCACCAGTTCAACCGCAATCACGTTGACACATTGGATGGTCTGGCCAAATTCGTCGGACCTCATGAGGTTGAAGTCGCCACAGATGCCGGTGAAACGACCCGCGTGACGGCAGCCAAATTTCTGATCGCCACCGGCACCAAGACTTACCGCCCGGAATATGTGCCTTTCAATGGCAAGACTGTGGTTGACGGTGACGAGTTTCTGGAAATGGCAGAAATTCCGAGGTCGCTTGTCGTTATTGGCGCAGGTGTCATCGGCGTCGAATACGCCACGATGTTCTCCGCCCTGGACGTGCGGGTGACTTTGATCGAACCTCGCGACACATTTCTGGATTTCATTGACAGTCGCTTGATCCACGACTTCACCCACCAGATCCGCGAAAACGGCGTTGACCTGCGATTGGGCTCTGCTGTCGAAAAGATAGAGGATGCTGGTGAGCACGTAGAAGTAACGTTGGAAAACGGCCGTCATGTACGGGCCGAAATGCTGCTGTTTGCAGCTGGACGTATGGGTGCGACTTCGAAACTCAATCTTGATGCCGTTGGTCTGGAAACCGATCATCGCAACCGGATCAAGGTAGATCGCAAAACATACCAGACCGCGGTGCCGCATATCTATGCGACCGGTGACGTCATTGGGCACCCGTCTCTGGCCTCGACTTCGCTACAGCAAGGACGCGTGGCCGCCTGTCACGCCCTTGAGACGCCGACTTTGCCGGAAAGCCCGTGGTATCCTTACGGCATCTATTCCGTGCCCGAAATTTCCACCTGCGGAATGTCCGAGGAAGAACTGCAAGAACGCGGGATCCCCTATGAGGTTGGCGTTGCCCGGTTTCGTGAAACCTCGCGCGGGCACATCATGGGGCTAGAGCACGGGATGCTGAAAATGCTGTTCTCGCTCAAGACCCGCCGGGTCCTGGGTGTGCAGATTGTTGGCGAGGGTGCGACGGAATTGATTCACATCGCTCAGGCTGTGTTGAACCTTAAGGGCACGGTGGATTACTTCGTTCAGAATACATTCAACTATCCAACACTTGCCGAGGCTTACAAGATCGCCGGGCTGGATGCGTTCAACCGGATGCCAATCCCTGAAGAGTTCAAGGTGCGCAAGAAATCTGCCGAACCTGCCAAAAAAGAGGCGAAGAGAGCGTGACAACGCTCTACATCGATGGCGATGCCTGCCCAGTGAAGGGTGAAGCGGAACGGGTCGCAACCCGCCACAAAGTTCCCATGGTGCTGGTGTCCAACGGCGGGCTTCGCCCTTCGGCCAATCCGCTGGTGCAGATCGTTATCGTCTCGGAAGGGGCTGATGAAGCGGACAAATGGATCGCCGAGCGATGTGGTACTGGGGATGTCGTTGTTACGTCTGACATCCCTCTGGCCGCCAAATGCGTTGAGGCCGGTGCACGTGTTCTACGTCCGAATGGTGAAGCCTTTACAGCGGCCAATATAGGCCAGCAATTGGCGATGCGCGATTTGATGGCCGATCTGCGCGCCTCAAATCCATTGGGCACCAGTGGCGGCGGACGACCGTTCGGAAAAGCGGACCGCTCGCGATTTCTGGATGCGTTAGAGCGGGAAGTTCGCGCCGCTATAAGAAACTAGGTCTGCTGACGAAAAGCCCAAAAAACAGATGTGAAATCTGAAACACCGATTTACAAGCCCAGCGTAAGGACACAGCTGAGTTTAAATTCGGATCAGGCTATTCGAGTACCGAGGCTGCAATACACGCGTTCAGGGCAGTTACTATCGAGCGATATGGTGGGAGCAATCGGTAGGCGAAGTTCGCAGTATTGATCAATGCGGGTTGCCGCGCGTCAGCCTGCGGGCGAACCGATGCGGCTTAAGCCCCAATTGAAAACCGCGATGCCAGGGAAGAGAGTTATTTCCTCGGCGTGGAAGAATACTCGGCCATAGCAGATGTTCGCGTGACTCCGGATCGCGTAGAAGCGGTCAAACCTGCGTTCGATGTCCCGTCCAAGAGCATGGTGGCATCTCGGGCTAAACCTGCACGAGCTGTTTTCGCACGTCAGTTTAAACACACAAGCTCTTGATATGCCCCGGTGGTCTTTCCATTGGCAGAGCTTGAAAAACGCGTCAGGCCGGAACGGCCGAGCGGTTCTCACGAATGGGCAAATGAACAATTGCGCTGAACGCGCCAATTGCGACACCGATCCACCAGACCATGCTATAGTCGCCGAACTGGTCATACATACGACCGCCCAGCCAGACGCCCAGAAAACTGCCAAGCTGATGGCTGAAAAAGATAATGCCGTATAGCGTGCCCATGTACCGCAAGCCGTAAAGGTGGGCCACAAGGCCAGAGGTTAGCGGTACAGTGGCAAGCCAAAGCGATCCCATCACCAGAGAAAACACAATGACCGAGATTGGCGTGATCGGGAACAGGATGAACAAGGCTGCAGCCAGTGTTCTGCCCGTATATACCCCAGCCAGCAGGTATTTCTTGGGAAAATGGTTTCCTGCCCAGCCGGCCAGCAACGTACCACCTATGTTGGCCAGACCGATCAGAGAAATCGACACGGCCCCCAGCGCCGAAGTCGAAGTGATGCCAATGGAATGCAATACACCACCGGGTTGGATCGGGCCGCACATCTCGGTCACAAATGCGGGGAAATGAGCGGTGATAAACCCAAGCTGATACCCACAACTAAAGAACCCCAGAAAAATCAATGCGTAGGAAGGATCGCGGAACGCTTTCCCCAAGATCTCACCCATGCTTTCGTGCAGTTCCGCCTTGCTGGCAGTCTGAGGCGCGCGCATGAAAGGCAAGGCTAGAACAAGCGCCAATATCGCAACCGCAAACACGATGAAGACTTGCTGCCAGGGCAAGAAGGTCAGCAACCATTCGGCCGTAGGCGCCCCAAGAACCTGCCCAAAACTCCCTGCCGCTGTGACAATGGCAAGCGACATGGATCGGTTTTCGTCAGAAGATGCGCGCCCGACCACAGCCAGAACCACGCCAAATCCGGTTCCGGCAATACCGAAGCCCACCAGCCACGCGTAGATCTGATGCTCAAAAGGTGTGACGGACCACGCCGAAAGCACCATACCAGCCGCATAGGTTAGTGCACCCAGAATGATGGCCTTGCGGTCGCCGACCTTTTCGGCGATTGCACCAAAGATCGGCTGGCCAATTCCCCAAGCCAGGTTTTGAATGGCAATCGCCAGCGAGAAATCAGTACGCAGCCATCCAAACTCATCCGCGATCGGAATCTGAAACACACCGAAAGAGGCGCGCACGGCAAAGCTGACCGTGATGATGATACATCCGACAATCAGGATCGGATTCAGCAGGCGGGCGGATTGCGGCATTGAGACCTCGGGCGGTTTGCCCGAAGGACCGTATCGGTTTTATGGGTGGCGTCAATTCAGCAGATTTGCGGTCACGGATAAGCAAATTTGATGTGTTGAGAAAATGGTTTCTTTTCAACGCGCGATGGGGCGGGTAAGGCTCGGAGTTATGACGGATCTGATATCGCTATACGAGGCCCGCGTCGCGGATGGAACTCTGACGCGCGACGACGCACAAGAGGCCGTTCTTCCCCAATTCGAACGCATTCGTGCCGCGCTGTCCGAGCCAGTCAAACGCGGGTTCTTCCGTAAGGCCCCCCCACCCCCCAAAGGCTTGTATCTTTGGGGCGGTGTCGGGCGTGGAAAATCGATGCTGATGGACATGTTCGTCGAAACGCTTGGCGAAATACCCGCGCGGCGCGTCCATTTTCATGCATTCATGCAGGAAATTCACGCAGGCATGCATAAAGCCCGACAAAAGAATGTCGAAGACGCTCTGGCTCCGGTGGCAAAGGAAGTGGTTAAATCCGTCCGGTTGCTGGCCTTTGATGAAATGCAGATCACTGACATTACCGATGCGATGATAGTCGGACGTCTTTTCGATCTGTTGCATGAGGGCGGTGTAGTGGTGGTTACGACGTCAAACAGGCACCCAGATGACCTGTATAAAGACGGGCTGAACAGACAATTGTTCCTGCCTTTTATCGCGCATATCAAAGAACAGCTGCGGGTCTGGGAGCTGGTTTCGCCAACCGATTACCGCCAAAACAGGTTGGAAGGCGCGCCTGTCTATTTCACGCCAATCGGCCCGGAAGCCCGGCAGAACATACGAGAGGTCTGGAAAGATCTTGCGGGCGGCCCTGCCGAACCGCTTGTGTTACAAGTCAATAGCCGCGCGGTGGAACTGCCGGCCTTTCGCAATGGGGTCGCTCGGGCATCGTTTTATGACCTGTGCGGACGGATGCTGGGGCCTGCTGATTATCTGGCGATTGCCGACGCCGTGAAAGTTCTGGTGCTGGAAGACATCCCGCGCCTGTCGCGGAACAACTTTAATGAAGCCAAGCGGTTCGTAACCCTCATCGATGCGCTTTATGAAGCCCGCGTGCGCTTGATCTGTTCCGCAGCGGCCGAGCCCGAAATGCTGTATGTAGAAGGCGAAGGGACGTTCGAATTTGAACGCACCGCGTCACGCTTGCGGGAGATGCAGGACAAAAATTGGGGCACCTAGGGGGCTTTGCCCCCGCCGCGCTGCGCGCGTCTCCCCCAAGGTATTTTCAAACAGAAGAAGTGTTAGCCGTTTTCACGCAAAATATTGCCTGCAAGGTAGAGCGAGCCGCAGATCAAAACGCGGGCTTGAGGATCTTGGCTTATAATCGCCGCCAGCGCATCCGACACGCTGCTTGCCGTAGTTGCGGGCAAGTCGACCTTCGCTGCCGCCGCCGCAGTCTCATCTGCCGTGAGCGTCGCGGCCTCGCCTGGAATCGAAACGGCAGTCAGGCTTGCCGCCTGTCCGACCAGAGGTGCGAGATACCCGGTCACGTCTTTGGTGTTGAGCATACCGCAAATCATATGCGTCGGTTTCTGCGGCAGTTTCGCCAGTACATCTGCCAGCGCAATTCCTGCTGCCGCATTGTGACCGCCATCCAGCCAAAGTTCGGCCTGTGGTGCCTGTTCGATCAACGGGCCGGTTTTCAGGCGTTGCATACGGGCTGGCCATTCGGCTTTGGTTACGGCAGCCTCATAAGCGTCGTCACCCATTTCCATGTGGCGCAGAACGGCCAGGGCTGCGCCTGCGTTCTGAATTTGGTGCGCACCAAGAAGATTGGGCAATGGAAGATCCCGCAATCCGATCTCGTCCTGGTAGATCAGGCGTCCGTTCTCTTCATGAACGTGCCAGTGCTGACCGTGGACCATCAGCGGAGCGCCCAGACGAGCAGCCGTGTATTCGATAACCTCAAGGGCTTCGTCGTGTTGGGGGCCAACGATGCAGGGGACACCGGGTTTGATAATACCTGCCTTTTCAGCGGCGATCTTGCCTATTGTGTTGCCCAGAAACTGCTCGTGATCGATCGATACCGGCGTAATCACAGTTACGGCAGGGTTTTGGACCACGTTTGTCGCATCCAAGCGCCCACCCAGACCGACTTCGAGCAAAGTGTAATCCGCTTTTTCCCGGGCGAAAGCCAGCAAAGCCGCGCAGGTCGTGATTTCGAAATAGGTGATGTTTTCACCGCCATTGGCAGCGTAACACTCGTCGAGAACTGCGGTCAGATCGCGTTCTGAGATCAGGTCTCCGGCCAGCCGGATGCGTTCATGAAACCGTGCCAAGTGGGGCGACGTATAGGCGTGTACAGAGTTCCCTGCCTCCTCAAGCCCTGATCGGATCATGGCCTGGGTCGACCCTTTGCCGTTGGTTCCGGCAATATGAATGACCGGAGGCAACTTGAGCTGTGGGTTGTCCAGCGCCGCCAGCAATCGCCAGACACGATCCAAGGTCAGATCAATGATCTTGGGGTGCAGCGCCATCATCCGGTCGAGGATGGCGTCAGATGTTTGAGCTGTCATTTCTGTCCGGTCTCTTCAGCAGCGGCCTTGTCGGCTTCTACCGGTTCCGGCGCAGGCAGATCACCCATGATCGCCGGAGGCTGGTTCATCAGCATCCGAGTGATGGTGATCAGCTCTTCGCGCATGTCGGTGCGTTTGGTGACACGATCCAGCATACCGTGATCCAGCAAGTATTCGGCGCGTTGGAACCCTTCGGGCAGCTTTTCCCTAATCGTTTGCTCAATCACACGTGGACCAGCAAAACAAATCAATGCGTTGGGTTCCGAGATATGGACATCGCCCAACATCGCGTAAGACGCAGTTACACCCCCGGTGGTGGGGTGGGTCAAAACAACGATGTAAGGCAAGTTCGCCTCTTTCAGCATCTCGACTGCCACGGTTGTACGGGGCATTTGCATCAGGCTGAGAATACCTTCCTGCATCCGTGCGCCGCCTGCGGCAGAAAACAGGATAAGCGGGCGCTTGAGCTTAACGGCTTCTTGCGCGGCAGCGATGATCGCGTTGCCGACATACATGCCCATCGACCCGCCCATGAAAGAAAAGTCCTGCGCGGCGGCAACAATCGGAGTGCGTCCAATTTCGCCTACGGCCACAAGCATGGCCTCTTTTTCGCCGGTCTTCTTTTGCGCCGCTTTCATGCGGTCAGGATATTTTTTCTGATCACGGAATTGCAGCGGATCGTCCTTGGGGGCCGGGACTTCGACTTCGGTGAATATTCCGCCGTCAAACAGGTGTTTGAACCTCTCGCGCGGGGTAATCGCCATATGGTGACCGCATTGGGTGCAGACATTCTGGTTCTCGGCCAACTCGCGATGGAACAGCATCGTCCCGCACTCGTCGCATTTGTGCCAGAGGTTTTCGGGCACTTCCCGTCGCGAGAAAATCGAGTTGATCCGGGGACGGACGTAGTTTGTGATCCAGTTCATGTCGGAACCTTGGCTTATGCAGTGTTGACGTCAAATAAGACGCAACGGAAGGAAATGCAATCAGCGCCTGAGCGCAAGTCGCGCGGCCAGCCAGCAAACGAACATCATCACCAGATCCACCACCAGCCAAGGTCTTAGTTGTTCTGCGTCGGACATGTCAAAGGGCAGGACGAACAGAGACAGCCCGCTCAGGCTATCGGGTAGAGAGATGAACAACAAAGCAATGACATTGTTGAAGAAGTGCAAGGCTATGGCAGGCCCCAAAGTTCCTGCTCGGGCCGTCAGATCCGACGCCAACAGGCCAAAAACAAAGGCCCAAAGCGCGATCAACAGTGCGTTGCCCCCCGCCGCGTCGACCGAGTAATGCCCCGCTGCAAACAAAACCGATGGCACACCCATCCAAATGACCGGCGAGTTGAATCGGGCCGCAAGGGTTTGCTGGATATAGCCGCGAAACAGGATTTCTTCGGCACTGACCTGAACCAGGACGGCAACACAAGCAACCGGAAGTAAAAGTAACCAGGTGGTCAGTGGCAATTTTTGGGTCAGCTCTCCTCCCATACCATAGGGAGGCAGCAGAAATCCGATAACGCCTAGTATCAGCAAGGCCTTCAAAACTCTGACAAACTGCGTCACCGCCAGACTGCGGTCACCTATGATGGACCATAGTGTTCGGTGTTGCAGCTTGTGTGCTGCGATGGCCACGCCGAAAGTTATGAACCCAAAACTGACCAGCAACAGAATCAATGCCAGGGGCGATCTTCCCGACAAGAGTTCCTGCGCCCACTCGTTCGGACCCATCGCCACGAGCACAGCAAAGAAAACCATGTTCATAAGGCTTACCAGCACTCCGATGAGCAATAGACCCAGAAGCAAGCGCCAAAGTTCAGGCCGCCTGTGCGCGGTTTCTGTCAAATAAGCATGCGCGAAATAGGCCTTAGGCATGGTTATTCGAACTCTCCGGCTTTTCGTCCTGCGTCACTTTAGGCAGCACTTCTTCTGGGTTTTGAGCAGCGGAAATCCTGTTAGACAGCGTCGTCAGGTAGCCTGCAACTGTTCGAAGTAACTGCGTGGCAACGGTTGCGTCACTTTCCACCACTGCGCGCAATTCTTCGGCCCCAATACGCAGGAAAAGACAGTCCTCGGTTGCGACAAGATCCAATTGACGGTCTTCACCAGTGATGATCGACAAGTCACCAATAAGGCGACCCGGTTCAATGATCGAAATCGGGCGTCTTGTTCCGTCTTCGTTGAACCAATCCAACCGAGCCTGCCCCGAAATGCACAGATAAGCGGCGTCCGGAGCCTGCCCACGCGAGAAGATGACCTGCCCGGCCTTGACTTCATACCATTGGGCCGAGAAAGCCAGCAGCCGCTGGTTTCGCCCGTCCAGACCTGAAAACAATTCGGTGGCCGATAGAATTTCGAGCTTCCGACTCAGATCGTCGGTTGTGCCACCTAAATCTTCAGGTTTGGTGCGCGATACTCCGTCAATCCGCCCATCCTTGATTTCCACAAACAGATCATAAGCTTCGGGATGAGCAAAATGGTCTTCCATGAAGATCATGATCGAGTCTGGCAAAAGCTCTCGCAACTTCAGGCGGGTGCGCAACCGGCTTTCCGAATCGTGGCTGGCCAGTGCTTTGTCCAGAATGAGAATATCGGGGCGCTTGATCCCAGCGCGTGAAAATGCGGCGCGTTCCTGAAAGACGGTCGGCAGATTGTTCCCGCCCAAACCAGAGGGCAGATCATAGATAATGGCGGCAGCCCTGCGGCGCAGACCCGCTTCGTTCAGGGCCTCGGCCACTACGTCTTCGATTTCGTCCGCATGTGCGCCTGCCATCAAAGACACGCGCCCATAGATCGCGTTCTCCATAACCGTCAGCCGAGGGACGTAGAGATCGGGAGTGACGGGCGTAAACAGCCCATCCAATGTGTCGCGCAACCGCTCGGCATGGCTTTTGCGGATCGTCAGGATTTTGTCTTTGTACTCTTCGGGGAAATCCGGGCCGATCTGCTCGGCTGTCAAAAGGAAAGGTACAGTCAGCAGCAAAGCACGGTCTTCCGGGCTGAGTTCCGTCTCACCTTTGGCTTTGCGCTGATCTTCTATGTCGAGCAACCGGTGAAACATTTCTTTCGACATGCCAAGCCGCAGGAACAGGGGGTGGTCGGCACCGTCCCGTCCGAATGTTTTGCCGAGAGTATCAAGGACTGCGTTGGAAATGCTCAGAGCTTCGTCAGCCAAATCGTGTAAATTGAGCATTTTTACAAATCGGGCATCCTCGACAAGAAAGTCCGGCGATATATCGCGGGCCGGTGCGGCATAAAGCAGATTGCCGCCCAGTGGAACCGCCGGATTAAAACGTTCCGGGTCGAAGCGATAGACATACCGATCCAGACCTTTGTCTTTCAAACGCTCGGCAATCGTTTCCCGAAGGTTGACCACTTCTCGCGCCAAAACAGGGTGAATTTCGGGGTCAAACTGCGTGCGCAGCGTACGACGGAACATGAACTCGTCGATGCCCATGGCTTCGACAAGTTCGAACCACCAATCGCGAATACCCTCGATATCGTCCAGACCTGCGAGACCGGGATCAATCCATTCATCGTCCAGCGAGTCGGGTGGATTACCTGACCGGACTGCTTCGATTTGTTTGCGGGACGGCGTTCTCCGAGCTTCAGCGTCGCGTTGGGGATGCGTGCGCAAAGGCATCATCAGGTTATCGCCCAGAGTTCCATCAAACAGATAGGGGCGCGAATAGGCATAGCCAATCCGGGCCGCAATCACCGCTTGGTGCAGATCATTCAAGTTGTAATCCGATACGATGACGTCCCCTTGTGCAGGCAGAACCTCACGGGTCAATAGCTGACCCAGCGCGCTTCTTTCCGAAGCGTGAGAAGATTGAATGGCAACGCGCGCGCCGTGCGGAATTGTCAGATCCAGATCTTCCAGAATGGTTTTGCCGTCGCTATCGCGAACCGTCACGTTGCGCAGCTCAATTGCCCCATCCAAGCGCGGGATCGCTTCGGGTTCGCCAGAAAACAGCTCTTCGGGGATCATGTTGTCGGGGGCGAACCGTTCAGTCACAACTTCCCAACGCAAAGACATGTCCTGAACCTGGTTGTAGTAGGTCAGCAAATCCTTCCAAGGGCCACTCAGATCCTTGTAAGCCCCAAGTGCTGCAACCAAAGCACCCACCGTCACCTCACCCGTGATCGCCAGATAACCGCCCACGGAATAGAACAGGAACGGCGTCATCTGAGTGATCAGATTGTTGAGGAACTTCATAAAGAATTTCTTGTTGTAGATCTTGAAGCGGATCTCGAACAATTTCCCCAAACGGTCGCTGAACTGGGCCAGACGATAGCGCCAGCCGCCATTGGTGCGCAGGTCACTGATCCCAGCGGCGCTTTCACCGATTTCCGAGCTCAGACGCCGAACTTCCTGAATACGGTCTTTGTTCAACAGGTTGATTTGGCGCTGCAATTTAGGAATCAACCAAGCCTGCAACGGGATCAACGCGATACTGGCCAGCCCGAACCACACGCTTTGCATGAACAGGAACGTGACAATGGTCATCATCTGGCCGAACTGGAATACGGGCTGCGCAATTGCATCGCCCATCAAACCACCCATCGGCTCGGCCTCGGATGTGATCATCGAAACAAGCTCGCCCTGGCTGGTCGTTGCGAAATAGGACTTTGGAAAGCGCATCGAACGTTCAATCAGCGTAAAACGCAGTCGACGCAGCATACGCTCGGCCAGAACGCCCTTCATCGTATTGATGCGCATCTTCATCAATCCGCTGGCGATCACAGTGCCTAGAAACGCTACGCACAATATCAGCAGGTAGTGGACTTGCGATACCGTGATACCCCAAATGGTAACCGTATCACCCGGAGCACCGATAGCATCATTGATGATCTGCTTGGGCAGTTCCAACGAGGCGTAAAGGAACGGAAATGACAGCACTGTCAGCAACAACAAGACTAACTGCTGTTTCTTCGAGTACTTCCAAATGAAAGAAAATAATGTGGGCTCCATTCACTGGCCTTATCGATAGCTAAACGGATGTGTGGCTAAAACTGGGTGACCCATGTTGCAGGGCCCGACGGTACGCGCTGACCCTGCCCTTTGCAAGGCAAGACAGGCACGCGCGCATCCGTTCGCGCCTAACCGAAATTTGCTTTGCGCCCAACTGAAAAACGCGGGGCAAAGATAGCAATTTCGTTATTGCGGGTTTGTTCCCGAAGGCGTCTTGACTAAAGAGGCTGTGTATCGGACGACGAGGCCATGGGCAGGATTCTGGATCGCTATCTTTATCGCAAAACACTGGACCGTTGGCGGCGGGCTGCACAGCATGTGCAAGACGCAGGACAAGCGGACCTGCGGCAGCAGCGTGATCAGGCGCGTGCGTTGCGAAGCCATCTTGATCAGTTGATCCAAACAGCCGATTCCCGCCTTATCCGCCCACAGATTGGATCCATGCAGTTCGCCAAGCCTGTCGGCACGGACTGGAGTTGCAGACCGGACCTGTGGCGCGGACCGTTGGCGCAACCCGGTGTTGCATCGGCCCCGCGCAAAACGGCATTGGATGCACACGTCAACCTGTTTCATGACTGTCCTCTGTCCGAGATTGCCGTGCGCCAAATCCGAAATCGGGATGCAGGCGATCTGGCCCCGTTCAGTCTGGCTATTGAGGTCTTCAGTTTTGAAGGCTCGTTCCTTTCGGTATCCGTCGATCTGCCGGAGGGCGCGACACAGAACCTTACGCGTGAGCATTTGATACGGATGGAAACCGTCATTGACAGCGAACGACCCATGGGGCTGTTCGCGCGCCTCAATATTCAACACGGTCCCAATTCTGAGCAGGTGCTGCGGCAGTTGAATGCGTCAGACGCCCAGAATGCCGTAGATTTCGATCTGGCCCATCTGCCCCTGAATGAGCGACGGATCGAAAAGATCTGGGTAGATTTGATCTTTGAGGCTCCAAGCATGAACCGGATGGCAGTGCGGGATCTGACGTTCTGCCGCTTTCATCGTGCCGATCTGTGAGGCAATCGGATATGACACACACCAACTTGACGTTTATCCGGTTCGAAGACGGGATTTGGCAAGGTCACATTCAGTCGGAACGGGAACCTTCGGTTGACGTGCGATACCAGGGCGAAACGCTGGAGAATGTCATCCTTGCACCCGACAAAAGCGGATGGGACCTGAGAATAACGGTGCCGGTCTCAGCCCTGTCTGAAGGTGTACACAGCTTTATCATCTCCGATGCGTCAACAGCGGAAAAGCTTGGAGATTTCACCATCATCGCCGGTGAGCCGGCAGCAGATGATCTGAGGGCCGAAGTCGCGTTGCTGCGAGCTGAACTGGATATGCTGAAACGCGCGTTCCGCCGGGTTTGTCGGAGCGACGACTAAGCCTGTCAAAGCCAAGTCACTATCTTTTATACCAATTTCCGTGCATCATGGGCGTATTCAAAACGGGTCGCGTCTGACATGGACCGCAGTAGCATTGTTAAAGTCATCGCATTGATGGTGACAGGATTTGGCATCGGCATTGATTTTACCGGTGCTCTGATGCTGGTCCCCGCGATTGAAAACAGCTTTGACGCAGATATCACCAGCACCCAATGGGTTTTGAATATTTACGCCTTGTTTTTTGCGATGACCATGGTAGCCGGAGGACGCCTCGGCGATATGTACGGTCATCGAAAGATGATGATAATTGGTCTGTGCATTTTCCTGTTTTCGTCGGTGATGTGCTTCGTCTCGCCCAACCTTGATTTTTTGATCCTGGCACGCGCGCTGCAAGGTATTGGCGCTGGTTGTGTTTGGCCCTGCACACTTGCGTTTGGGGCAACTAAAGTGTCCAAGCCTGAACATCGGGCGCTTGTAATGGGGCTCATTCTGGCAGGTGTGACCACTGGCAACGTATTTGGTCCGATGATCAGCGGATTGGCGGTAAACTTGGGCGAATGGCGGTATTTCTTCCTGGCCAACGTCGTCTTCTCTTGCATTTCGATGGCCACCGCTCTGATCCTGATGGAGCGCGAAACGCAGCACAAACAGGACGAGCATCTCGACCTGGCTGGCATGGGCCTTTTGGCGTTTGCGGTTCTGTTCTTGCTGTATGCGCTGGATGTTGGCGCGGATTGGGGATGGACGTCGGTACCGTTGTTGATGCTTTTTTTCATCAGCGCCGTGCTGTTCCTATTGTTCCCAAAGATAGAAAAACGCGTTACCGAGCCTTTGCTGCTGCCGCAAATGATGCAGA
The DNA here is from genome assembly GCF_059613205.1 of Ruegeria sp. BHSB064. Classification (NCBI taxonomy): domain Bacteria; kingdom Pseudomonadati; phylum Pseudomonadota; class Alphaproteobacteria; order Rhodobacterales; family Roseobacteraceae; genus Ruegeria; species Ruegeria sp. BHSB064. The sequence continues at coordinate 14,582 of NZ_JBXWSB010000036.1, read as the reverse complement.
ACCGTCAATTCAAGATCACACTTGGTCTGAATATGTTCAACGTTTCAGCCGCCTTTGTTGGATTGCTCTATTTTCCACAGTACATGCAAAAAGTGCTGGGCTGGTCGGCGTTTGAATCCGCATTGGGGCTTGCGCCGCTGACCGTTTTGCTGGCGGTAGGGTCGATTGTTTCAGGCACGCTGTACAATGATTTCGGACCCAAGCGACTGCTGTTCTGGGGTTATGTGATTGCCACACTCGGCGCCGCGTCAGTTGTCATACTGCCAAGCGATCTGGGTTATTTCCGCATTCTTCCGGGCATGGCGATGATCGGGTTGGGCGCGACGCTCACCGTTGGACCATCGGGAACAGCTGCTGTCTGCGCGGTCAAGCCCGAGCGGGCCGGACTGGTTGGTGGGCTAAGCTTTATGACCCATCTGGTTTATGGTGCCATATCCGTCGCCTGTGCCACCGCTGTCATGTATGTCGTAAGCCTGTCAACGCTGCGCGACAGTTTGAACGCCGTCGGGATCAAGATGACCGAAGCAGACCTGAAAGCAATCAATGGAGGTACGCTGGATACGCCCTCGGCCCATGCGGTGATCAATCATTTGAGCGCCGGCGATTTGGCAAAGGTTCAATCCGCATTGTCCGATGCTTTTAACAGCGGCATGAGCATGGCGTTTGTCTTTTCGACAATATCCGTATCGGTTGGTATTGTACTCGCCCTGCTGCTGGATGAGAAGAAACTACACAAGATTGAAAGCTAGGGCGCTTTCTCTAACTCTTGTTTCTCACGATGCCGGCCGGGCCGTTTTGCAAAATACGATCAGCGCCGCGCACCTAAAAAAAGGGCCGCGTTCAACGCGGCCCCTGTTTTGTTATTGAGACGGTCCGTTGGGATTGAAAGCCGACAGGCCTTTAAGGATATCGATGGCATAAGCCAGTTGATAGTCCTCTTGCCGCAGTTCAGCGGTAGCTTCGGCCTTGGCACGATCTTCCTCGATCTGACGGATCTCATCCTCGCTGAGGCTGTCATTGTCCAGGCTGCCCCGCAGTTCGGCCTCGGATCGGCTAAAACGGTTGTCCTCTTCCTCTTCAGCCTCGGGCTGCGGGCGCGGCTGTTCTACGATGATATCAGGGCTGACACCCAGGGCCTGAATAGAACGACCCGACGGAGTGTAATAGCGGGACGTGGTCAATCGCATGGCACCGTCACCACGCAGGGGCATCACCGTCTGCACAGAACCTTTACCGAAGCTTTTCGTGCCGACAACGATTGCGCGGCGGTGATCCTGCAAGGCACCAGCCACAATTTCGGACGCCGAGGCAGAACCGCCATTGATCAAAACAACGATTGGTTTGCCTTCAGCCAGATCGCCGGGCGAAGCATTAAAGCGCTCGCCCTCTTCCGGATCACGGCCACGGGTCGAAACGATTTCGCCTTCGTTCAGGAACGCATCCGAAACTTTGATCGCCTGCGTCAGCAAGCCGCCAGGGTTGTTGCGCAGGTCCAGAACAAACCCATTGACCTTTTCGATGCCACCGGCTTCCTCGATCTGTTCCTGCAACCCTTCTTTGAGGTTCGGGAAGGTCTGATCGTTGAACGTGGTCACACGCAGAACCACGCTGGTGCCTTCGGTGCGCGCACGAACAGCCGTCAGTTTGATCGTGTCACGAATGATCGTGACGTCGAATGGGTCCGGCTCACCCTCGCGAACAACAGTGATCACAATCTCGGAACCTACCGGGCCACGCATCAGGTCAACAGCCTTGTCAAGCGTAAGACCCAGAATGCTCTCTCCATCGACATGAGTGATGAAGTCACCAGCCTCAATTCCGGCTGCGTCGGCAGGGGTGTCGTCAATTGGCGATACGACTTTGACAAAACCGTCTTCCTGCGTGACTTCGATGCCTAGCCCGCCGAACTCACCCCGTGTTTGCACACGCATCTGTTCGGCATCGTCGGGCGAAAGATAGCTGGAATGCGGGTCAAGCGAGGTCAACATGCCATCAATGGCGGCCTCGATCAGTTCTTCTGGTTCGACCTCTTCAACATATTGCGCGCGGATGCGTTCAAAAATGTCGCCAAACAGATCCAATTGTTCATAGACGCTGGCCTTGTTTTCAGCCTCCTGCGCCAGCAGGGGTCCTGCTATCTGGGTTGTTGCAAGAATACCTGCCACAGTTCCGGCCAGACCGGCCATCACAAATCTCTTCATACTCGCTTATCCATCCTTGTCGGTCCGAAACCATGATTCCGGGTCCACGGGGCTATTATCTTCTCTTACCTCTATATAGAGCGTTTCTGAGCGATCAGTTCCAGTGCCATCACCGCTTGTTGACAATATTGCGCCAATTTCGGGCGATTCACCGGGCATCAACCCGACCGGAGTGCCTTCGGGGATCACCTGACCGGGCTGGCCATAGACCTCTTGCAAGCCGGAAAACACAAAAAGAAGCCCTGGTTGCGGCTCCAAAATGACCAGATTCCCCAGATCCAATAAGGGGCCTCGGTATCGGATCGTGGCCGCCGTGGGTGATGTGACCAAGGCGCGCGGACGTGTTCCCAGCACCAAACCGGCGCGTGTCACACCCGCAGCGTCTGTTTCGCCAGCCTTGTGCAACATGACGCCCTGGACCGGTAAAGCAATCTGCCCTTTCTGACCCGAAACATCCGCGTCGGTTTCGACAATCTCACCCTCCGAGATTTCGGACAGACCGCTAGCAAACCCATCCAACGTTTCCGTCGACGAAATCAAAATGGCCGTGCGTACCGGGTCTTCGGTAAATCGTCTGGGTAGGTCTGTGCGATCGGCAATGGCCTCGCTCAAACGCGTGCGCGCGTCCTGCACCCCGCTGAGACCTTCGGTCAGGGTTTCTGAAGCGCTTTGCTGTAACAGACGCAGTGTCTGCACTTCGTTAAGATCGTCCGCCAGAGCTTGCGCTTTGGCGTTAAGGCCCGGAGTGACCTCGGACAGCATCATACCCGCGCGCGCCGCACCCAAAGGCCCGGAAGGGTGCAACATCAAGACCGGAGGTTCTGTTGTTTCGATGGTTTGTAAAACGCCGATCAACTGCCGGACATCCTTTTCGCTGGCCCGCAGTTCGGCGCTTAACTGAGCTTCGCGGGTTGCAGCTTGGCGCAGCCCCTCTCGCATCGCGCTCAACCCCGCCTCATAGGCCTGGATCGTTTGGGTAAGCGCGCGCACGCGATCTCTTGCACTGTCGGCTTCGGCTAGCGACACAGAGGCTGCTTCCAGCATCTCTGCCGCCTCAAGCGCCGCCTGCGACGAGTCGGTTTGGGCCAAAGCCGAAGATGCTGAGATCAAAAAAGCCGCAATTGCCACCAGTTTCATGACAAAAGGCTTTCCCCGGTCATCTCGGGAGGTTTTGGCAGGCCCATGAGGTCAAGCAGTGTGGGGGCCAGATCCGACAACCGCCCCTGCCGCAATTGCGCCCCTTCAGGTCCGCCCACCAGTGCCACCGGCACCGGGTTCAGTGTGTGGGCGGTGTGTGGACCACCTGTTTCGGGATCAACCATCATTTCGCAATTGCCGTGATCGGCGGTGACAATCATCGCACCCCCGGCTTTTTCCAGTGCGGCAACAACTTGCGCCAGACCCTGATCCACTGCCTCACACGCTTTGATCGCGGCCTTCAGATCACCGGTATGGCCGACCATGTCAGGATTGGCATAGTTGGTGACAATCAGGTCATACCCGTCTTCGATGGCCTCAACAAACTTGGCCGTCACCTCAGCCGAAGACATTTCAGGTTGCAGATCATAGGTCGCAACTTTTGGCGATTTCGGCATAAAGCGGTCTTCGCCCTGTTCAGGCGTCTCTTTGCCGCCGTTCAGGAAGAAGGTTACGTGTGGGTATTTCTCGGTTTCAGCCAACCGGAACTGGCGCAGTCCTTGTTTCGCCACCCATTGCCCCAATGTGTTCACAATGGCCCGCTTCGGGAAAACCGTCGTCATATAGGCGTTGTGGCCGTCTGAGTATTCGACCATGCCTAGCAGCGCTGACAATTTGGGGCGCGGGCCAGTTTCAAAGTCGGAAAATCCGGGCTCGCCAATGGCACGGAGGATTTCCCGCGCCCGGTCAGCTCGAAAGTTGAGGCAGAAAAACCCGTCTCCTTCTTGAACACCTTCGTATCCCGAAAGAACTGTCGGGGTGATGAACTCGTCGGATTCCGACTGGTTATATGCATGATCGACCGCACCATGGGCGTTCTGCGCCGCCCTGCCCTGCCCGTTGATCATCGCATTATAGGCTTCGCTGACACGCTCCCAGCGGTTGTCCCGGTCCATGGCAAAGTACCGCCCACTGACAGTTACAATGCGCGCGTTTTCAGGCAGTCGCTCTTCCAGTTCCGCGATATAGGACAGCGCCGATTTCGGTGCTACGTCCCGCCCATCGGTGACTGCGTGCAGCGCAACTGGGACACCCGCATCGGTGATCGCGGTCGCTGCGGCGACGATGTGGTTCAGATGCCCATGCACGCCACCGTCCGAGACCAAGCCCATCAAATGCGCTGTTCCCCCCGACGATTTCACTTTGCTGATAAAGTGTTGCAGGGCTTCATTTTCGAAAAAAGACCCGTCTTCGATTGCCAGATCGATCTGACCCAGATCCATTGCGACAACGCGGCCCGCGCCGATATTGGTATGACCAACCTCTGAATTGCCCATCTGCCCGCTGGGCAGACCTACATCGGGTCCGTGGGTGATCAAGGTCGCGTGGGGCCCGTTGGCCATAATCGCATCAAATGTCGGGGTATTCGCCAAGTATGGCGCGTTGGCTTTGGTGTCCTCGGACAGACCCCACCCATCAAGAATGCACAAGACAACAGGTTTGGGCGCGGCCATAGAAATTCTCCGATTACTGCTCTTGCGGCCTTTTCTATCCTTTGGCCTTCCAGGGGTGAACCACCTTTACGTCGATGAAGAAGAATTAATCCACGCAGGAGAGTCAGTCCTTAAGGTAGCTCCTGTAAGGGCGTGCTTTGCGATTGCGGTACTTCACAGTCAGGTCCAAAGGCGCGTCGTTTTCGTCATACACACCTAAAACTATGCCTCGGCCTCGGCTTTTAGTGCGCATGTCTATCAATTGTTGTTCCGATCGCGTGGTGCGCTGTGACGGTCGTCGTGCCCATGTGAAAAGGTGATCATACATCTCGGCGATCACGTTTGCATGGTCAGCGCTGTTACCCAGATCGTTCAGTTCTTGAGGATCGTTTTCCAGATCAAACAGGATCGGTCTGTGACCGCCCTCGCAATGGATCAGTTTCCATTTCTTGTTGGCGACCATGAATATTACTGCTTCGCGAACCGACACTCCCACAATATCGGCGATCGGTGAGCCTGAGTAATCGTATTCGCAGATGACAAAGTCCCGGGGCACCTCTTCTGCGGTCCCATGCAGGATGGGCAGCAACGAATGACCTTCAAGGATATGAGTGGCAACGTCATCGCCTGCCACATCAACAAAGGTTGGAGCCAAATCGATGGACTCGACCAGCGCATCACTGACCGTGCCGCGTGTCGCATCTGCCTCGGGTGATGGATCATAAATGATCAGTGGCATTTTAGTTGAAGCATCGTGAAAAAACGTCTTCTCTCCCATCCAGTGATCGCCCAGAAAATCTCCATGATCCGAGGTCAGAACGATCATCGTGTCTTCCATCCGCCCGGTTTTTTCCATCCAGTCGAACAGGCGACCCATCTGGTCATCTGCTTGTTTGATGAGGCCCATATAGGCCGGAATCACAGCCTCTCGCACGTCCTGGCGAGAAAAGGTCTGGCCAATCTTTGTGTCCATAAACGCCTTGAGCACCGGATGCGCATTCTGTCGCTCAGCCTCGGATCGCACCACGGGCAGGACATGTTCTGGACCATACATGGAGGCATACGGTTCTGGTACGATGTAAGGCCAATGCGGCTTGATAAAGCTCAGGTGACAGCACCAAGGACCATCGTGCTTTTCCATAAACTCGATACCGCGACCGGTCAGGTACGGTGTTTCGCTGTCTTTTTCGGCGATATTGGCCGCTTCGGGAGCGTTTTTTAGAAACCAGCCGGACAGCACGTTGCCCTCGGCATCCAGACCGGAATTGGCAAAGTCATGCCAAGGGTTGTCGCTCTCATACCCTTTGGCCCTGAGGAACTTGTTATATTCCTTTGCTCCGTCCGGGTCGTAGTACCCGTCGGGCCCTTCGGGTAGCATACCGTCATCGCGTTCGAAAACGTCAAAGCCGCATTCGGCAACCCGGGCACCGATCAGGCTGTCAGGTTCCAGCCCCAACCGCGCCATGCCTTCGGCATCGGCGCGCATGTGGGTTTTGCCGACAAGCCAACACTCCATTCCGGCCTTGCGCAGATGATCGCCCATCGTGATCTCGCCAACTTTCAACGGAATACCGTTCCAGGACGCCCCATGCGAATGCACGTACCGCCCGGTATAGGTCGACATGCGCGAACTGCCGCAGATTGGTGACTGGATGTAAGCGCGGTTAAACCGGACGCCTCTGGCTGCCAGGCGATCGATGTTGGGGGTATGCAGGTGTGGATGTCCGTAACAGCTCAGGTAATCCCAGCGTAGCTGGTCGAACATAATGAACAGGATGTTTTTTGCCTTAGCCAATACCACGCCCCCAAACCTTATGGAGACCTAGTTAGCCATTTCTGTCCGCAGTGCGAAGCAAAACTTCGCTTCAGACCTGACGTTCCATCTGCTCCAGCATCTTCTTGGCGCGCTTGCATTGCAGCTGATCGCGCAACGGGCTGTTGGGATCCACGTCTTTTTGGCAGACAACGCATTTATCAGCACCCGAGATGGCATTCAGACCACCACAGCTGCCTTTGATTGTCTTGCCCATCAGCATGACGCCGAGTGACATACCCACCATGACGAGGGCGAGAAGAATAAAAGCCAGAATAAAAGTGCTCATCTCAGCTCCACCAGTCAGTTCGATTCCAGCGCGCCTTTGAACGCGGTGCTATGCGCAGTAATATAAGCTTCTTCACCGCCTGTCACATCCCGCGAGATGAAATACACGGCAAGTTTATGCTCTTCAGCCAGTTTCAGGCCCTTTTCTTGACCCAAAGCCAGCATCGCGGTGGCCCACGCATCGGCCATCATCGCGTTTTCGGCCAAAACTGTGACAGAGGTTGTCCGGTGCGTAATCGGGCGTCCCGTCGTCGGATCGATGATATGCGAATAGCGCACGCCGTCTTGTTCGAAGAAGTTCTTGTAATCGCCCGAACTGGCCATGCCCAGGTCATTCACTGACACGATCAGCTGAATGCTCTGACTGCCAGTTTCCGGTTTTTCGATGCCGATGCGCCAGGCTTCGCCCTTTTCGTTCTGACCCTTGGCGACCAGATCACCGCCAATCTCAACCAGGTAATTCTCGATCCCGGCATCCCTCAGGGTTTCAGCAACCGCATCAATGCCGTAACCTTTCGCAATTGCAGACAGATTTATACCCACGCTGGCGTCAGATTTCGCAAGAGTTCCGGCTTCGGTATCCAGCGTCAGCAGACGGCTTTGCCCGACACTGCTCAACGCGGCCTGGATGTCAGCATCAGACGGCACCGGATCTTCGGGCTTACGAGGGCCAAAACCCCATAGCTCGATCAGCGGGCCAAGGGTCACATCGAAAGTACCGCCAGTTTTTTCGTGCACGTCGTTGGCAGCAGCGATAACCAGAGCGAATTCGTCTGAGATAGGCATGGGGTCTGTACTGGCGGACGCCGAAAAGACAGAGACCTCGGAATTCGGGTCCCAGTTCGACATCTTCGCGTTGACCTCGGCCAATGTCTGATCGACTGAAGCCGCGAGTTTGGTCTCGTCCAGATCGTCGCCTATGGCAGTGATGTTGAAGGTTGTCCCCATCGTTTCACCAGACAGGCGGACCACTTCAGGCTCCTTGTCCAAAAAGCAGCCGGAAAGAAGGGCAACAAGGGCCACTGATGGCAAAAGACGCATGGGGCGAGCTCCGGGAATTTCTGTGCTCGGCATATGCCAGTCACCCTTGTCAGAGTCAAATCAGCATCACAGTTTCAAAGGCATGAATCCTAGCAACAAAAGGCCAACCCCGGCGGGTACTCCGAACAGCCACGCCCGTTTCTGCCATCCGGGGGTCTGCTGCTTCCACGCCATGCGAAAGTTGTGACCACACACAACGACCGCAAAGAAGATCAAAGCGGCGACGGGCGGTGTAAGATAGAGCTCACTCACAAGCGTTAATGTCCTTTGCCGTCCACAGATTTCGCTCATTTGAGCAATTGCACCCTATACAGGCCATGTACCTGCGCTAAGGTGAAAGGGAAAGACATTGCAAGACCGAAGAAGGAGATTGCCTATGGCCCCAACCTCGTACCAGGCGCCGATGCGCGGTGACAAAGAGGACAAGACAACGTACAGCCAAACGACGGGGTCCAATCTTGCGCAGTCGCAGACAACTGTAGCCAAACTGCTCGCGGGCAAAGGAGAAGATGTGTTTTCCGTTCGCCCGAATGAGACGATCCATTCCGTCGTCAACATTCTTAAAGAAAAGCGGATCGGTGCAGTTCTTGTGACGGATCAGAACGGAGCATTGCAAGGCATCCTGTCGGAGCGCGACATTGTGCGGCGCATGGCAGACACACCAGGCCAGACCTTACCGCAGTCGGTCGAAGATCTGATGACCAAGGATGTAAAGACCTGCACACCTGACGATCTGCTGAACGATGTTCTGAAAACGATGACCGAAGGCCGTTTCCGCCATATGCCCGTGCTGCGTGACGGCCATTTATGTGGCGTTATCACCATCGGAGATGTTGTGCATTTTCGCCTGAAAGAGCTGGAGTATGAGGCCCTGCGGATGAAGCAGATGATTGTTGGCTAAGATCAGGTCGTCGAAAGGAACCTGACGCCTCCGTCCTCGATTTCCGCTGCCGTTAATCGGCCTGAGACAAATGCCCCCGTGTCAATCGACAGAACCCTGTTTCTGACACGGGGTCGGTCTACGATCGTGTGACCGTGCACTACCCACTGGCCATCGTCGCGCGTGCGCCTTGGAAACATAGGATGACCCCACAGGCAGATCTGCCGGTCCTGACTTTCGACAGGGTGTCGCGGATCTAACGCTGCGTGAACAAATGTGACGTTGCCGCTGGTCCAGGTCAGAGGCCGATCTGCCAGCCAATCGATCAGAGTTTGCCCCATCGCCTGACGCAGGCCATCGGCCAGTTCTTTAGCCTGATCACAGTCGTCGGGATCGCTTGTCAGTTTTAACCCAAACGAAGCAAGTGTCTGCACCCCTCCGTTGCGGAACCATATCCGGGCATGACCGTCCGGATCATCAAGAAAACGCAACAACATTTCTTCGTGGTTGCCGAGAAGACAATGCACGCGCCCGTCTGACGCTGCGCTTAGATGATGAAGATGGTGCAGCACTTGCGCACTGTTTGGCCCTCGATCGATGTAGTCGCCCACAAAAACCAATGGGTTTTGACCGTCCAGACGTGGCAGAAGCGCGTGCAACAAGTCCAAACGGCCATGAATATCGCCAACTGCGGTCACTTGTGTGCCGGGCGCAATGTCGCAATGCACCGTGTCCGTCATTGGTACTGCCGCGCGGTGAAACCGCTGTCTGATCCAGTTCGTAATCATGCGCCCTGATCCCTACCCTTCCCGGCAATTGGCGGCAATCAACATATGTTTGAAAGCGCAAAGTGTTGACCAACCGCATCTTGTTGTCCGATATGGCCTTCCAAGTGACCGAATTCCATTGATCTCACTCAAGAGAACAAGTTTCTCGGTCAGCGATGATTTGGCGGTGCTTGTTGAGGGTTTTATGAAGCGGGTTTTTATTACGGGCTCTGCGGGGTTCATCGGCTTCCATCTGGCCAAGCTGCTTCTGGCAGAAGGGTTCCGGGTGCATGGCTATGACGGACTGACCGACTATTACGATGTGACCCTGAAACAACGCAGGCATCAGATCCTGTTGCAGGCCCCCGGGTTTACTGCGACCGAGGATCGATTGGAAAACTATGACCGTCTGGTGCAGGTGGCCGACGAATTCCAGCCCGATGTCATCGTTCATCTGGCAGCTCAAGCCGGCGTGAGACACAGCCTCGAGTACCCCCGAAGCTATATCGAATCTAATGTCGTTGGCACGTTCAACGTGATGGAAATCGCGCGTCAGCATGAGGTCGAGCATCTGTTGATGGCTTCGACCTCGTCAATCTATGGTGCCAACGAAGAGATGCCGTTTACGGAGACGGAAAAAGCCGACACGCAATTGACCATCTATTCGGCCACCAAAAAGGCGAATGAGGCGATGGGGCATTCCTATGCGCATCTGTGGAATCTGCCGACAACGATGTTTCGGTTCTTTACGGTCTATGGGACCTGGGGGCGGCCCGATCTGGCCTATTTCAAATTTGTTGCCGCTATTCTGGAAGGCCGTCCAATCGATATCTACAATCATGGGGACATGTATCGGGACTTCACTCATGTTGAGGATCTTGTGCGCGGGATCAGGTTGCTGATCGATGTGCCACCAGTGCGGCCCGCCAGTCGCGCAGATATTGAAGATGGCGACAGCCTTTCTCCCGTCGCGCCCTATCGCATCGTCAATATCGGAAACGGTGACAAAGTGCGCCTGATGGATTTCATCGAAGCCATCGAAGAAGCAGTTGGACAGAAGGCCATCAAGAACTTCATGCCGATGCAGATGGGCGACGTTCATGCGACATGGGCCGATAATCGCCTGTTGCAGCGATTGACCAATTACCGTCCGCAGACGGACCTGAAAGACGGCATTGCCCAGTTCGTTGCCTGGTATCGGGACTATTACGGAAAATAACGCTGTGAGACGGCCAAAAGAAAAACCGGCTCTTAATGCGCCGGTTCTTTTTTACCCACCGAAATCGTCGAGCATGATATCTTCGCGGTCCACGCCCAGATCCAGCAGCATGTTGATGACCGACTGGTTCATAATCGGCGGACCACACATGTAGAACTCGCAATCTTCCGGCGCGGGGTGGTTCTTGAGGTATTCTTCGAACAAGACGTTATGGATGAAGCCGGTATAGCCTTTCCAATCATCCTCGGGCTGCGCATCTGAAAGTGCGACGTGCCATTCGAAGTTGTCAAATTCCTCGGCCAGTTGGTCGAAATCCTCGACAAAGAACATCTCTTTCTTCGACCGGGCACCGTACCAGAAGCTGATCTTGCGATCGCGGTTTTCCAAACGTTTGAGCTGGTCAAAGATGTGGCTGCGCATGGGGGCCATGCCCGCACCACCGCCAATGAATACCATCTCTTTTTGGGTCTCGCGCGCAAAGAATTCGCCAAACGGGCCCGAGATTGTGACCTTGTCACCCGGTTTCAGGTTGAAGATGTACGACGACATCTGACCTGGAGGGATGCCCTCGGAGCCCGGAGGCGGTGAGGCAACGCGGACGTTCAGCATGATCATGCCCTTCTCGTCCGGGTAGTTCGCCATCGAATAGGCGCGTTCGATCGGTTCTGCGACTACCGACTCGTACTGCCACAGATTGAAGCGATCCCAGTCCTCGCGATATTCTTCTTCCACGTCGAAATCGGTGTATTTCAACTGGTGCGCAGGGGCTTCAATCTGAATGTAGCCACCGGCGCGGAAGTTCACATCCTCGCCTTCCGGCAGATCCAGAGTCAGCGCTTTGATAAAGGTCGCAACGTTCTCGTTCGAGCGAACGGTGCATTCCCATTTCTTGACGCCAAAGACCTCTTCGGGGACTTCGATCTCCATGTCCTGTTTGACCGCAACTTGGCAGGACAGGCGGTCACCGCATGATGCCTCACGTTTGGTGATGTGGCTTTCTTCGGTCGGCAGGATCGACCCGCCGCCTGAATGCACCTTCACCCGGCATTGCGCACAGGTACCGCCGCCACCGCAGGCGGAGGGGACAAAGAGTTTCTCGGCCGCCAACGTTTGCAGCAGTTTGCCGCCAGCGGGCACCGAAACGGTTTTCTCACCATTAATTGTGATGTTCACATTGCCCGTCGACACCAGTTTCGACCGGGCGGCCATGATAACGGCCACCAGACCCAGAACGATGACAGTGAAAAGGGCTACACCTAAGCCAAAGGTTTCCATTGCGCCCTCCTTACAGTTTCACGCCCGAGAAGGACATGAAGGCCATCGCCATCAGTCCAGCGGTGATGAAAGTGATGCCCAGACCCTGCAGGCCGTCTGGAATGTCCGAATATTTCAGCTTTTCGCGAACACCCGCCATCGCAGTGATTGCCAGCGCCCAGCCAAAGCCGGACGACAGACCATAAGTTGCCGCCTCTGCAAAGTTATAGTCACGCTCGACCATGAACAGCGAGCCACCCAGGATGGCGCAGTTCACCGTGATCAGCGGCAGGAAGATTCCCAGCGCGTTGTAAAGAGGCGGGAAATACTTATCCAAAACCATCTCGAGGATCTGAACCATCGCCGCGATCACGCCGATATATGAGATCAGGCCAAGGAAGGTCAGGTCCACATCCGGGAACCCGGCCCATGCCAGCGCACCCGGCTTGAGCAGGTAATTCAGCAACAGATTGTTGGCGGGCACGGTGATAGCCTGCACGACCATGACCGAAATCCCCAGACCCAGCGCTGTCGAGATTTTCTTCGACACGGCGATGAAGGTACACATCCCCAGGAAGAAGCTGAGCGCAAGGTTTTCGACAAAGATGGCCTTTACGGCCAGTGAGATCAGACCTTCCATCAGTGGGCCTCTACCTGCTGAATTTTGTATTCACGCTCTTCCACCTGGTTCGGCTTCCATGTGCGGAACGCCCAGATGATCAGACCGATGATGAAGAACGCCGACGGCGGCAGCAGCAACATGCCGTTGGGTACGTACCAGCCACCGTTGTTGACGGTCTGCAGAATGGTTACACCGAACAGCGAACCGGCACCAAACAGCTCACGAATGAAGCCAACCAGCAGCAGGATCAGGCCATAGCCCATACCGTTGCCCATCCCGTCGATGAAGGACGCGACAGGCGGGTTCTTCATGGCAAACGCCTCGGCGCGGCCCATAACGATACAGTTTGTAATGATCAGGCCGACGAAGACCGACAGGGTTTTCGAGATCTCAAACGCATAGGCTTTCAGGATCTGGTCCACCAGGATCACCAGCGAGGCAATGATCACCATCTGCACGATGATCCGGATCGAACCGGGGATCTGGTTGCGCAGGCACGAGATGAAGAAGGACGAGAACGAGGTCACAAAGATCACCGCCAGCGCCATAACCATCGACACCTGCAGCGACGAGGTTACCGCCAGCGCCGAACAGATGCCCAGCACCTGTAAGGTGATCGGGTTGTTGTCGACAAGCGGGTCGACCAGCATCTCTTTCTTGGTCTGAGACATTAGAACTCTCCTGCTTGCAGTTTGGCCAGGAACGGAGCGTAGCCCGCATCACCCATCCAGAATTTCACCAGGTTGTCGACACCGACCGATGTCAGGGTCGCCCCTGCCAGCGCGTCGATATAGAAGTCGGGTCCGGCGGCCGGCTGCGATTTCGATACGGTGATTTGCAGATCACCATTGTCATCACGCAGTTTCTTGCCATTCCACAGCGCTTTCCAGCGCGGGTTGTCCACCTCGGCACCAAGGCCGGGGGTTTCGCCATGCTGATAGAATTGCAGGCCGTAGATGTCGTTGCCGTTGTTCTCAAGCGCGATAAAGCCATAGAGCGTGGACCACAGGCCATAGCCGTGCAGCGGCAGGATCACCTTGTCCAGCTCGCCCGCATCGTCGCGCAGCAGGTAGATCACGCGGTATTTCGATTTGCGACCAATGCCTGCCGGGTCATCGTCCAGCGCAACGCTCAGCTCTGGGTCGCTGGCGGCGGCGATGTCGTCGAAGGTGGCCGGGTCGAACTGATCATCGACGAAATCGCCGGTAGACAATTCCAACACATGGGGTTCGAACGCGGCAAAGGCTTCAGAGACATCGACCCCCGGTTCGTAGACGCCAGCAACCTGCAAGACGTTGACCTGCTTGTCTTTCAACGCGTTGGCTTGTTGCACCGGGCGCAGGCTGACCGCAGCGGCAGAAACAACCATTGAGGCGACCAGGCAAACGGCGACCGCAATGAAGATCGTCTTACCGACCGAGTCCGGCGAAGCTGCCAAAAACTTGGCAAGTGCGCCTTTGGGTTCTGGGGATTGCGTATCAGACATGGCGACGCGCCCTCCGTTTGATGTTGGCCTGAACGACGAAATAGTCGATCAGCGGTGCAAAGACGTTCCCGAACAGAATTGCCAGCATCATACCTTCGGGGAAAGCCGGGTTGATCACGCGGATCATCACAACCATGACACCAATCAGCGCACCGTAGATATAGCGACCCACGTTGGTGTGGCTTGCTGAAACTGGTTCAGTCACCATGAAGGCAAGACCAAAAGCATAACCGCCGAGCACGATATGCCAGTACCACGGCATCGCGAACATCGGGTTCGTGTCCGATCCGATGAGGTTCAGCAGCAGGGTAAAGCCGATGGTTCCGGCCAGACAGCCGACAATCAGCCGGTAGTTGGCGATCTTTGTCGTCAGCAGGAAGG
>NZ_JBXWSB010000035.1:0-37262 GCF_059613205.1 Ruegeria sp. BHSB064 | reverse complement strand
ATTGGGACATCCAGCGCGTCAGGCATCACGAACATTTCAATCTGATCGCGTGACAGGTTCCAGTGATCTTCTGCCAGCTTCGCCGCAGCGGCTTCATCCCGTGCCTCGATGGCTGCGATGATCGCGTCATGCTGTTGGCTGGCAAGGGACAGGTTTTCCGACATTTCACCGCTTTGCGGGCGATAAAATGTCATACCGATCCTAGCGTGATCGATCAGCAGTCGGTTGAACGACGGCAGAAGGTAGACATTACCGGACATTTCGCCGGTCACATCGTGAAAACGGTTGTTGGCAAGCGCCCGGTCTTTACCAGAGCCCTTGCGCAGCGCCGCTTTGAACGCCTGTTGTGCGTCTTTAAGAGCGTCTATCTGCGTAGGGCGCGCGTTCACGGCCGCCAGACGCAGGATCGCGCCGTACACCATTGGGGCGGCAAGGAAGAAATCGCGCAGCGTGGTGTACGACATCTCGGACACCCGTGCGCTGCGGTTTGTTCGCAGATCTAGATAGCCTTCTCCGGCCAGTTGCCTGAAGACCTCGCGCAGCGGTGTGCGTGACAGACCAAATGCGTCGGACAAATGCGCTTCGTCCAGATCTGTGCCTGGCTGCAGGCGCAGCGTCAGGATGGATGTTTTCAGATGCTCTTGTAGCGCGGCTTTACGCGATTTGGCTTCGTCTTTCATTCCCTGAATCCGATCTTTCGCTTCCGCGCTCGAATCGCGCGCGGTGATCGTTATGTATTCCAAGAAAATACAACTTGTATACAAAAAAATTTCGTGCAGCATGAGCGCCTGCAAAATAGACTCACTCTTGGGCGCTGCCCCAAATTCAAAACGGTACAGCTCATGCCACAAACGCGGCACATCACATTTGTCTTGGTTGAAGAGTTCTCGCACCTCGCGTTCTCATGCGCGGTCGAACCGCTGCGCATTGCAAATCTTGTAAGCGGGCAAGACCTGTATAGCTGGAACTTTGTGTCCGAGCAGGGCGAACAAGCGGTGTGTTCCAACGGGTCAGTCACACTGGTGCATTCCGGACTGGAAAGCCTGGCCAAATGTGACCAGCTTTTTGTTCTGTCGGGTATCCATATGCGCAAGCATGTCACGCGTCCTTTGCTGGCTACCCTGCGACGCGAACGCGCCCGAGGTACGCCGATCGGAGCTCTTTGCTCGGGTGCCTGGGTGTTGGCCGAGGCCGGTTTTCTTGACGGTATGCAGGCCGCGATCCACTGGGAATACCATGACGCTTTCATGGAAGCGTTTCCCGAGGTTAATCTGGTTCGCAGCGTGTTTGTGGCTGACGAAAAGCACATAACCGCGTCCGGTGGTACGGCAACGGCAGACTTGATGCTTCACCTGATCGAGCGCGACCATGGCGAAGAGCTGGCAATCGATGTGGCCGATCAGATGGTTTACAACGCGGTGCGCAATGCAACGGCGAAACAGCGGGTTTCGTTGCAATCACGCAATGGCATGCGCAATGCGCACCTCGCCAAGGCGATCAACATCATGCAGGACAGTATAGAAACCCCCGTCTCGCCGTCCTTCATCGCCGAAGAGCTTGGAATTTCCACTCGGCAGCTTGAACGGTTGTTCGGGAAGTATCTGAATACGTCGCCCAAGAAGTACTTTATGGAAATGCGGCTGGAACGGGCCCAGAAGCTGCTGCTGCAAACCGAGGCCTCGGTTACCGAGATTGCCATCGCCTGCGGGTTCGAAAACCCCGGCCACTTTTCGCGCGTGTACCGGTCCAGCTTTGGCGTCACACCGCACGCGCAGCGCAACAAGATCGACTGAGTAACATCTGAAGGAGAATTCTGGTGTCCGATACGGCAGGGGATGCCGCATTTCACCGGTCCAAAACGGACCAGAGCGGGCATCCCCCTAACCCTGCCGAGATACCCCCTCATTAAAACCGGACTAGTCAACAGATCGGCAGGATGATGTAGCAATAGATTGCGATATTGGCATAACTATTACGAGAACTTGTCATCCGTGAGTTTCTTGTGCCCACATTCCTTAATCTTTGCCTTAATTACCGTCTTCGGATTTCTCACGAGAGGCCGTGAGCCCGCAGGAAAACACGAGTTTTGCGGCGTCCAACGCTGTATAGTTTTTTGCTTTTGCGGGGAATGGTGCTGCTGGAGAGAATTGAACTCTCGACCTCTCCCTTACCAAGGGAGTGCTCTACCTCTGAGCTACAGCAGCGCTGTGGGCGGGTGATTAGACTCAAACGAAACGCGGCGCAAGGGTGTCTGGACGGTTTTTTTCGCCTCCTGTAGAGAAAGATAATGACAGATAAAAATTCACCAAAAAAACAAGGCAAATCCGGGGACGCGCGGGAAGAGCGTTTGAAGGCGGCGCTGAAGGCGAATATGGCGCGGCGCAAGGCGCAAGCCAAGGCGCGGGCAGCCTCTGGGGACAAGGCCGAAAAGGACGAGGGATAAGAGCAGATGGATTCGATTCTTGTAACGGGCAACGGCCCGCTGAACGGGCAAATCCCGATCGCGGGGGCCAAGAACGCTTGCTTGACGCTGATGCCCGCAACTTTGCTGAGCGAAGAACCGCTGACGCTGACCAATGCGCCACGGCTCAGCGACATCAAAACCATGACCGCCCTGCTGCAATCGCTGGGGGCCGAAGTGTCTTCGCTGCAGGACGGGCAGGTGATCGCGATGTCGAGCCATGACCTGACCAGTCAGACAGCTGACTATGACATCGTGCGCAAGATGCGCGCGTCGAACCTGGTGCTGGGCCCGTTACTGGCGCGGTTTGGGCAGGCAGTTGTCTCGCTGCCCGGTGGTTGCGCGATTGGCGCGCGTCCGATGGATCTGCATGTCGAAGGGCTTGAGGCGCTGGGCGCCGAGATCGAGCTGAAAGACGGGTATCTGCACGCCAAGGCGCGGGGTGGGCTGAAAGGCGCAGTGCATGAGATGCGCTTTGCTTCCGTTGGTGCAACTGAAAACATCGTCATGGCAGCGACGCTGGCCAAGGGAACTACTGTTCTGAAGAATGCCGCGCGCGAGCCTGAGATCGTCGATCTGGTCGAATGTCTGCGCAAGATGGGGGCCCAGATTTCGGGCGAGGGGACATCGACCATTGAAATCCAGGGTGTCGAGCGCTTGCATGGTGCCACGCATCAGGTCGTTACGGACCGGATCGAATTGGGCACCTATATGCTGGCACCCGCGATTTGCGGCGGCGATGTTGAATTACTGGGCGGGCGCATGTCGCTGGTCGAATCCTTCGCCGAGAAACTGGACGCAGCAGGAATCAAAGTAGCGGAAACCGAAAAGGGGCTGAAAGTGGCGCGCAAGAATGGCCGCGTTCAGGCCGTGGATGTAGTGACAGAGCCGTTTCCGGGCTTCCCGACGGACCTTCAGGCGCAGATGATGGCGCTGATGTGCACTGCCGAAGGAACCTCGGTGCTGGAAGAACGCATCTTCGAAAACCGTTTCATGCACGCGCCGGAACTGGTGCGGATGGGCGCGAATATCGAGGTGCATGGCGGTACGGCCACAGTCACCGGTGTTGAAAGCCTGAAAGGTGCGCCGGTGATGGCGACGGACCTGCGCGCCTCAGTCTCGCTGATTCTGGCGGGGCTTGCGGCAGAGGGTGAAACAACGGTCAGCCGGGTCTATCATCTGGACCGCGGATATGAGCATGTGGTGCGCAAGCTGGAAGGCGTGGGTGCAAAAATCGAACGGATCAAGGGCGAATGACAGACGCAAGTTTTGAAGACGGGCGCGAGGCCCCACTGAACCTTGGTGCCGAGGACGGCGACGACCTTCAGGTCATCTCGACCTTGGCGCAGGACGCGGTTTTCCCGGTGACCGAGATGAAATGGCAGCCGTCGCAGCGCCGTTTTGGTCTGCTGCTGAACCGCTTTCGCTGGGAAGATAAGGACGCGGCCACCCGACGCGACCGCCCGTTCGAGCGGGTGCAATCCGTGCTGGTCTTTGATTCGGTTCTCTCTGTTGCCAGCCAGGGCATCGATCGCAGTGACAAAGACATGATCATGTCCCTTCTGTCAGTCGATTTCGAAGCGGGTGAGGATGGCGCGGGTCATATCTTGCTGACTTTGGCGGGCGACGGAGTGATCCGTCTGAAGGTCGAAGCCGTCGATGTGACCCTCAAGGATGTCACGCGCCCGTATCAGGCCCCATCGGGCCACGCCCCGCATCATCCCGAATAGATGCAGAACAAGCGAGGCATTTCTCAGGCGTTCTTCAAGCCGCCAGAAAGCGTCGCGCTGCGTCCGGCCACCGTGTTCGACGTGTTTGACATCAGTCGCGTGCTGATCCGGTCGATCAAGCAACTCTGCGTGGCTGATCACAATAACGATCCTGACCATCTAAAACAGTGGACCGCAAACAAAGATCCAGAAACCATCCGGGGTTGGTTCAAACCAGGATCGCAGATTTGGTTGGCCGAGCGCGCAGGGCAGGTGGCGGCTGTTGGGGGATTGTTCGAGACCGGTAAGATCACCTTGCTCTACGTTGACCCGGATCATGTAGATAACGGGGTCGGGGCCGCGCTGCTCAGAAAGTTGGAGCAGCAATTGGCTGCGTGTGGTTGCACCGAGGCGCATCTTGATGCCACCCGGACCGCGCGAGATTTCTATCTGAAACAAGGTTGGAAACCTGAGGAGAGGCAGGGCGACTGGAAGGGCATCCCGCAATTTCCGATGCGCAAATCGCTGCACCCCGGCGACTGAGGGTTGAGACCCGACCCTCGCAACGATATGTCCCATGGCGCAACGCCCGGAGTGCCTGATCATGCCCGTTTTCCTCGACACCACATCGCCCGATTTTGAGGGTGCTTTCCAAACGCTGCTGTCAGCCAAGCGCGAAGACAGCCCGGATGTGGATGCGGTGGTGGCGCAGATCATCCATGATGTTCGCAACCAGGGTGACGCGGCGGTCATTGAACTGACGGCGAAATTTGACCGTCTGGATCTGACGCCGGAAACCTTAGCTTTCAGTGCGCAGGAAATCTCAGACGCGGTGGCTGAGGTCGGGGCGGAAGATCGTGCGGCGCTGGAACTGGCTGCAGCCCGCATCCGATCTTACCACGAAAAGCAGATGCCTTCTGATCACAGCTGGACGGATGACTCCGGGGCCACGCTGGGCTGGCGTTGGTCTGCGGTCTCTGCGGCAGGGTTGTACGTGCCAGGTGGTCTGGCCTCCTATCCGTCGTCGGTGTTGATGAACGCCATTCCGGCTAAAGTGGCGGGCGTGGAGCGGCTGGCCATTGTGGTGCCTACACCGGATGGACAAGTGAACCCGCTGGTGCTGCTGGCGGCGCAATTGGCGGGCGTGGATGAGATTTACCGCATCGGCGGAGCGCAGGCTGTTGCCGCGCTCGCCTATGGCACCGATACCATCGCGCCGGTCGACAAAATCACCGGCCCGGGAAATGCCTTTGTCGCAGCTGCCAAACGGCGTGTGTTTGGCAAGGTTGGTATCGACATGATCGCGGGCCCTTCGGAAATTCTGGTGATAGCCGACAAAGACAACGAACCTGATTGGATTGCGCTGGATTTGCTCAGCCAGGCCGAACATGACGAAAGCGCGCAATCCATCCTGATCACCGATGACGCTAAGTTCGGGCGCCGCGTGGCTGAGGCAGTCGAAAAACGCCTCGAAACTCTGCAACGTCGTGCCATCGCTGGGGCCAGTTGGCGTGACTTTGGCGCAATCATCACCGTGCGCGATCTGGATGAGGCGGCGGCACTGTCCAACCGCATTGCGCCTGAGCATCTTGAGCTTTGCGTCGCAGAGCCGGTGGCGCTGAGCGAAAAAACCATCCACGCCGGGGCGATCTTTCTGGGTCAATATACGCCCGAAGCCATCGGCGACTATATCGGCGGCCCCAACCACGTGCTGCCGACTGCCCGGTCTGCTCGGTTCTCGTCGGGTCTCAGTGTGATGGATTTTCTCAAGCGTACGACGCTCAGCCAGATGACCCCCGAAGCGCTGCGCGCCATCGGCCCCGCCGCCGAACAACTGGCCAAGTCAGAAAGCCTTGAGGCACATGGCCTGTCGGTTACAGCCCGGCTGAACCGTCTGAATGGTTGAATTGACGCAAAGACCTGGCCTATGTGGCGTTTCTGTGCGTTGCTACGCGAATTTCGTTGTTATAGGTCTGTGCTGACACAAGGATAGTAGCTGTAAAGATGACCCGCATCTCGCATATCGAACTGGATGACCGAAACCTGCCTCCGCCAACGCCGGAGATCGAGCAGGAGCGCAAGGTTGCCATCTATGATTTGCTGGAAGAGAACAGTTTCTCTCTGCCCAAACGCGATGACCGCGTTGTGCCCGACGGGCCCTATCACTTGCAGTTGTCGATCCGCGACAAGCGGCTGGTCTTTGACGTTGCAACAGAGGAAGAGCAGAAAGCGGCGGAATTTCATCTGTCGCTCGGCCCCTTTCGGCAGGTGGTCAAAGACTATTTCCAGATCTGCGAAAGCTATTTCGACGCGGTGAAATCGCTGCCGCCCAGCCAGATCGAAACCATCGACATGGCCCGACGCGGCATCCACAACGAAGGCAGCCGCGTCTTGCAGGAAAGGTTAGAGGGCAAGGCCGACGTAGACACCGACACTGCCCGCCGCCTCTTCACGCTGATCTGCGTGTTGCATTTCGGAGGCTAACGGGTGACGCCTCTGCCGCAGTCGATCCTGTTCTGTTGCGACCACAACTCGGTTCGGTCCCCGATGGCCGAAGGCATCATGAAGAAATTTTACGGCACCGGCACTTATGTGCAATCTGCCGGAGTTCATAACGATCTGGACATTGACGGCTTTTGCATCTCGGTCTGTCACGAAATCGGGGTCGAGCTGTCCCGCCACCGCACCCGATCCTTCGACGAGATGGAAGAGTGGGGCGATGACCTCAGTTCGTTCGACCTGATTGTCGCCCTGTCACCTGCCAGTCAGCGCAAAGCGCTGGAACTGACCCGGATTTTTCATCTGGATGTCGATTATTGGCCAATAATGGACCCTACCGGGATGGGTGAGACGCGCGAAACCAAGCTACACCACTACCGACAGACCCGCGATCAGATCATCAAGCATCTGAAAGACCGCTGGGGCGAACCAACGGAGTGACCGATGAACCAGACCGTTCAAACCTATTTCGAGGCATTCAACGCCGGTGATGTTGATGGCATGTTGGCCTGCTTGTCCGACGACGTGGCCCATCACGTGAACGAGGGCCAAATCCGTGTGGGCAAGGAAAAGTTTGCGGCCTTCTGCGCCCATATGAATCGCTGCTACAAAGAAAACCTGACCGATATCGTCGTGTTCGACGCCCAAGGTGGCACACGCGCTGCGGCAGAGTTCATCGTGAATGGCACCTACCTGCAAACCGACGAGGGCCTGCCCGACGCGCATGGCCAGACCTATCGTTTGCCTGCCGGATCGTTCTTTGATCTGAAAGACGGCAAAATCACCCGCGTCACCACTTTTTACAATCTGGCGGACTGGACCAAACAGGTCTCGAATGGCTGAGGTCAGCTCTGTCCGCCCCCTGACCGGAGCGGCGCTTGAAGCCGCTTTGGACAATGTCGCCCGTCTGCGGATCAAGGTCTTTCACGACTGGCCTTACCTTTATGATGGCGACCTCGAGTATGAGCGGAAATACCTGCAGTCCTATCGTGACAGTGATCAGGCCATCGTGGTCGGTGCTTTTGACGGCGACCGCCTGATCGGCGCGTCAACCGGTGCCCCCCTGACAGATCACGCCGAAGATTTCGCCGCCGCGTTTGAAGGCACAGGCCTTGAGTTGGGCGACATCTTCTATTGCGCAGAGTCGGTGCTGTTATCGGAGTATCGCGGGCAGGGTGTCGGCCATAAATTCTTTGACGAACGTGAGGCCCATGCCCGCCGCCTTGGGTTTTCCAAAGCCGCATTCTGCGGGGTGCGACGCCCGGACGACCACCCGATGAAACCTGAACAATACCACCCGCTCGACACCTTCTGGCGCGCACGTGGTTACACGCCTCTACCCGGCGTCATTGCGCAGTTTTCCTGGAAAGACATTGGGGAAGACGGCGAGACGCTCAAGCCGCTACAGTTCTGGATTAGGGATCTATAGACACTATCTACGGTGCGCGCCTGCGGCTTAAGAAACCGTATTTCACGGCCCAGGCCCGCAGCGACAGGCGTTTGCGCTTGTCTTGTTTCACGGCCTTCTTGGATTGCTGACCGCCTTTGCGGTTGAACTCATAGACGTCAATGACACGCTCGGCGC
Source organism: Ruegeria sp. BHSB064 (assembly GCF_059613205.1). NCBI lineage: Bacteria > Pseudomonadati > Pseudomonadota > Alphaproteobacteria > Rhodobacterales > Roseobacteraceae > Ruegeria > Ruegeria sp. BHSB064. The sequence continues at coordinate 29,008 of NZ_JBXWSB010000035.1, read as the reverse complement.
ACCCACAGGCTTCGCCCATCCCAACCTTGGCGAAGTAGAACTTCTCGAATTCTTCCTGTTTTTTCATCACGGGCCTCCTTCGCACATTCAAACACGTCAGACCGCAGATGCCAATTCACGTTCCCGTCGGAGCAGGACTGAGAGCAGGTCCCGGGCAGAGCATGCCCGGGCATTTGGTTGTCAGTGCCTCAGGATCGGGTCAAATTCACTGTCTGGGTCAAGGACCGGATCCAGAACCAGCACCAACCGCGTTTCGCCCGTGCCTTCAATCGGAGGCGAGCGATGCAGAAAGCCGGGGTCTGGTTGTGCGGGCCAGAGCGTGCCACGTAACAGAATTGGTGCGCAGGTTGGGGTTGTGAAAACGCGCGAAGGGTCGGCGCCATCTGCCGAGACCCCATATTGCGTTCCCGTTCCCTTATAGGTGCAGACGAGGCGCGCGGTCACGGCATCGATGTGGAACCGGCGACATGCATTGGTTGTCACAACGTCCAGCCGCAGCCGCAGCCATTTCGCGTTCATCAAACCGGCAAAGATATCGGACAGCGCTGCAATGTCATCCACCAGCCGGTCGCGCTCTGCGCCCGGTGGGGTACCGCGCGCGTCGCATACTTCTGAAACAGCCTCGCGCACCACCTCGGGGCGCAGGATCACGCGGGTCTTGGGCAGCTGTTCAGGTTCAAGCCCATTTAACCACGATTGAAAACCCTGCAATGGTTGTCTGTTCCATACGGCCGCAGCGCAGCCGGGCTTGTGAATGGCTGAAAGACTGTCCGGTGTGGAGCAAATCTCGATCCCCACAGCTGCGTCTTGGGCGATGTTCTGAACAATGCTCATGCCGCAGCCTCGGCACGCCGCCAGATCGGGAAGGGGTCTGCCAGATTGGGTAGATCTTCAAGACGGCTTGCAGCGACAGCGGGCAGCAGTGCGGTATCCAATCGGGCTTTCAGTTTAGGCCAGTCGATACCGCTGCCGATGAACACGATCTCTTGCCGACGGTCGCCCCAGGGTTCTTGCCAATGGGCCTGCATGTAAGCGCGTGCGCTTTCGTGATCAGGGCGGCGGTCTTCGGGCACGGTTGCCCACCACGTTCCCAGTGGCTGCACGGACGACAACGCGCCTGCCAGTGAAAACTCAGCCACCCAATCCGGGCGCGTGGCGATCCAGAAATGGCCCTTGGCCCGGATCACACCGGGCAGATCGCCATTCAGGATCTCAAGGATCTTTTCAGGGATAAAGGGCTGCCGCGCCCGGTAGACATAGCTGGTGACGCCATATTCTTCGGTTTCCGGCACGTGATCGGCAAAGCCATAAAGTTCTTTAGCCCACATCGGGTGCTCATGCGCCTTTTCGAAGTCGAACAGCCCGGTATCCAGAATTTCGTCTGCGGCAACATCTGAGTGGTTGGTTTCAATAATCTTAGCATCCGCGTTCAAACTGCGGATGATCTTGCGCGCAGCATCCACACGATCCGGTCCGGCGTCAGAAACCTTGTTCAAAATGACCACGTCGGCAAATTCGATCTGATCGGTCAGCAAATGTACCAATGTGCGTTCATCTTCTTCCCCCATGGTCTCGCCCCGGTCGCGCAGGAAATCATGGCTTGAGAAGTCATTGAGCAGATTGACCGCGTCCACAACCGTCACCATCGTGTCCAGGCGTGAAACATCCGAGAGGCTTTCGCCAAGCTCATCGCGGAAGCCAAAAGTGGCCGCTACGGGCAGAGGTTCGGAGATTCCGGTGGATTCGATCAAAAGGTAATCAAACCGCCCTTCGGATGCCAGCCTGCGCACCTCGTCCAGCAGATCGTCGCGCAGCGTGCAGCAGATGCAGCCATTCGACATTTCGACCAATGTCTCGTCTGTGCGGGAAAGCTCGGTATCGGCGCGAACAAGATCGGCGTCGATATTCACTTCGGACATATCGTTAACAATCACGGCCACCCGTCGGCCATCGCGATTGTTCAGTAAGCGGTTCAAGAGGGTTGTCTTGCCCGCGCCCAGAAAGCCGGACAGTACTGTGACCGGAAGTCGGGTGTCAGTCATGGGGTGCGCTCCTGTGTTTTAAGCCCGATTCGGGGCAGACGGTTTTCTGCCTTCTCCCGCCGAAAATTGCCGAAAATGTAATGTTATTACATTTATGATAGCAAGTCGGTTTTTTGAGAGTTATCGTGCAACCGTTGGACCAGCTTCTTGCGAAACCTCCACAGTGTCAGGGTGCGGGTCAGATGGGCGGTGCGGAGACAAATGCCCTGTACATGCCGCGCCGTCCTCTTCTAGTGTCGCGGCAACCGAGTCTTAGCAGATGCCAAATCATGAAAATCGCTACTGCCGCCTATGACCTCAGCTGGCTCGACAGTTGGGCGCAATATGAAGATAAATTGGACCGCTGGGTTGCCGACGCCGCAGGGCAGGGGGCCGAACTTCTGGTTTTTCCCGAATACGGCGCGATGGAGCTTTCTACTCTGGATGGGGTCGAGGTGGCAGGCGATCTGGAACGGTCAATCCATTCAGTGTCCGATCGAATGGGGGATGTGCAAACCCTGCACAGCCGCCTTGCGAAGTCATACAACACATACATTCTGGGCGCTTCCGCCCCGGTTATGGATGGCCACGGTCGTCCAGTGAACCGCGCCGCGTTCTATGCTCCAGATGGCGCTTGCGACCATCAGGACAAACAGATCATGACCCGGTTCGAGCGTGAAGATTGGGACATTGCCCCCGGTGGTCCGCTGAAGCTGTTCAACACCGCGCTGGGTAAGATCGGGGTGCTCATCTGCTATGACAGCGAGTTCCCTTTGCTGGGCCGCGCCCTGAGCGAGGCGGATCTGATCCTTGTTCCGTCCTGCACCGAAGCCCTTTCCGGTTACTGGCGTGTCCGCATCGGCGCGATGTCAAGAGCATTGGAAAATCAATGCGTTACAGTGATGGCGTCGCTGGTCGGGAACAACGACTGGTCCGAGGCCGTGGATAAAAACACCGGTACGGGCGGTGTATTCGGCCCGCCGGACAAGGGTTTTCCGGCCACAGGAGTGCTGGCGGAAGGCGTGCTGAACCAACCCGGCTGGACCTATGCCGAGGTGGATTTGGATGCAATTTCACAAGTCCGTACGGACGGCCATGTGCTGAACCGCGCTCATTGGCAGGAACAAGCCCCCCGAGTCGAATCGGTCACAATATCCAGCCTTTAGGTGATTCCGCCCTTGAAATAAGGGCAAAATAGGCTCATTTAGGCGCACATCCCCGCAGATTCTGCGGGTGCAACGTAATGATGGAGACAACATGGCCAAGGAAGATACGCTCGAATTTCCCGGTGTCGTGAAGGAACTCCTGCCTAATGCGACGTTTCGGGTCGAGCTGGAAAACGGCCATGAGATCATCGCACATACGGCAGGCAAGATGCGCAAGAACCGCATCCGTGTTCTGGCCGGCGACAAAGTTCAGGTCGAAATGACCCCGTATGATCTGACCAAAGGTCGGATCAACTACCGCTTCAAGTAACGCCTGCCGCAATGGCGTTTATCCTAGGATCGGGCAGCCCGAGACGGCTGGACCTGCTGGCCCAGCTTGGTGTGCAGCCCGACGCCATCCGCCCCCCGGACATCGACGAAACGCCGCTGAAAGGGGAGCTTCCGGTTCCTTATTGCAGCCGTATCACACGCGAAAAAGTGCAGGCGGTACAAGCGGATAGTGATGATTTCACGCTGTGCGCAGACACCACCGTCGCTTTGGGACGGCGCATTCTGGGTAAGCCCGAGGATGCAGGCCAGGCCGCCGAATTTCTGCATACCTTGTCCGGTCGCCGTCACCGGGTCATCACCTCGGTTGCTGTACGGCGCGGGGATCGAATATTGCAGCGTGACGTCGTTTCGCAGGTGAAGGTCAAACGTCTGTCGGATGTCGAAATCAACGCCTATCTGGCGACAGGGGATTGGCAGGGCAAAGCAGGTGGTTATGCCATTCAAGGCCCTGCAGGCGCGTTCATTCCCTGGATTTCGGGCTCGTTCACCGGCATTGTCGGACTGCCCCTGTCCGAAACCGCCGCCCTGCTACAGGGTATCGGCTATCCACTGTATCGCGAGGCATCATGAAGGGCCGCACCATCGTTCTGGACCACATTGTGGACCGTGAAGCCGCCGCCCTTATGGTTGACGGCAAGCTTGATGACTTCCTGATTGCCTCCGACGCGCCGACCCCCGGCACGATTTACCGCGCCCGCGCCGACCGTCCGGTCAAAGGGCAGGGGGGCATGTTCCTGACAACTCCGGACGGGCCTGCCTTCTTGCGACAAGTCAAAGGGTTGGCCCCCGGTGCCATGCTTCTGGTGCAGGTGAGTGGCTATGCCGAACCGGGCAAGGCCATTCCGGTGAGCAACCGGATACTGTTCAAAAGCCGTTATGCGATTGTCACGCCCGAAGCGCCGGGTCTGAACATTTCGCGCAGCATCCGGGATGAAGATACCCGTGACCAGTTGCTGGAAATTGCACACGAACAGATGGGCGACAGTGGTTATGGTCTGATCCTTCGCTCCTGCTGCGTGGGCGCGGATGCGGGTGACATTGCCGAAGACATCTCGGCCATGTTGGCGCAAGCGGATCAGGTGATGACCGACACCGGCACCGAGCCAGAGATTCTGAGCGAAGGTGACAGCCCTCATGTCCTGGCCTGGCGGGACTGGACGGACCCGGCCGAGGTTGTCACGCAGGCCGGAGGCTTCGAAACTCACGGTGTGCTGGATGCACTGGATATGGCGCGCGGTGTTTGTGAACCTTTGCCGGGTGGCGGATACCTTTATATCGAACCCACGCGTGCATTGGTTGCAGTGGATGTGAATACCGGCGCGGACACGTCCTTGGCGGCTGGAACCAAAGCCAACTTTGCCTGCGCCAAGTTGTTACCCCGCGCCCTGCGCGTGCGTGGATTGGCAGGACAGATCACTTTGGATCTGGCACCGATGCCCAAGAAAGACCGGCGTGGTTTTGAATCCGCTCTACGAGCTGCTTTCAAGTCGGATCCGGACGAGACGATTCTGGCAGGCTGGACACCGCTGGGACATTTCGAACTGCAACGCAAACGCAGCCGTTTGCCGCTGGCGGAGATCCTGAAATGAGCTGCCCGATCTGCGGAGAAGACACAGTGCAGAAGTTCCGCCCGTTCTGCTCAAAACGCTGCGCGGACATTGATCTGGCCAAGTGGCTGAACGGCTCTTACGCGGTCCCTTCGCAGCGCGAAGACGACCTTGAAGCGGACGCTGAAGCCCAAGACCTTATGCCGAAACGACCGCACTGAAAAAATGTGAAAAAGCCTCTGGACACTGCCGGTGGCAAGTCATAGAACGCCTCCACCCAACGACGAATGTCGTTCCCGTGCCCGGGTAGCTCAGGGGTAGAGCAGTGGATTGAAAATCCTCGTGTCGGTGGTTCGATTCCGCCCCCGGGCACCATTTAAAGATCAGCTCTACAGGACTTCTCAGCAGGCGCTTTTCCGCAAACTGGGCGGCGTCATGACATGCAGGCAACCAAATCCAATCGACTCTAACAATTACCACCTGCGTTTTTCAGAAAACCGGCCAGTCGCGCGTTATGCTGTTTGACTGCAACGGCTGCGGCTTTGGAAAAGTCTGACCAAGGCCAATTCTGGGGGTCAATGGATTTGGACAGTTGTGAAAACAGCGGATTATCTGCATCGTCTGGGGTCTCGGCCATTTGGACCGAGACGCGATAGTCCGAAGTCTCGTCACCTTCATTATACATACGCAGCGAGGCAAGGTTGGCGTCATCGTCGATCAGCACAATCGCGCCTCCGATGAGCGGTTTGACCTCGGGACTGTCCACGACCCATCCACCGCTGTTATAGGCGGCGAAGCTTGGGACAAGGAAATGCTCCAGCGGCATGATTGCTTCAAAAGGCTTGTGCGTGTGGCCAAAAACAAGTGCTACGTTCGACGGATCGGTCTCACCAAATTCTGATTTAATTTGTTCTTGAACCGGAACCTGCATGAACCGCTTGACGCCTGCGCCATCGTCGCTGAGCAACGTGTCGGTCTGCCCGCGTTCAAAATAGTCAGTGACCAATGCGCTGACCATATCACCGACGCCTTTGGCAAGTGTTTTCCCGGTCGCTCCGCCCTTTTTCAGAACCAGATTTCGGGCCGCACTGCCCAGCAGTGATCCAATCGCCTTGGGGCTGTTTTCAGTGTTGTAAACGTTTTCCTCATCGACACCGATGTGGCCAGAACGGCCAAGAACGGACCAGACAAAATCAATCCAGGCAAAGTTCTGAGCTTCCCAGGCTTCCATTGTCTCGGGTGGTGTTGTTTTTGGGTAGAGGAGGTCCGCGAATTCGCTGACCATTAGATATGCGTCTTCAATAAAGTGTCCGTGGCTGACCACAATAAGCGTGTCGCCGGATGTGATGGCGTAGTTAGGATAAACGGTTTTGATCTTGACGTCAGCAAGCCAGGGAAGGCTGTGTGCGATTGCATTGACAAAATAGCTGGGAACACCGACCGGTTCGCGCATCGGGGTGATGTGCCGTGGGCGGGGTAGGGGGGTGCTCCAATCGGCTGAGCTCAGATGATCCGCATATTGTCGCTCTCGGCAGGTTTCCCACAGATGATGGTCATGATTGCCGGGGATGAAAATAATCTCGGGGTCGAAAAGCCGGGCGGCGGGATCTTCCGGCATGGTCAGTTCAAGAAAGTGGCGAAAGGCCATCGCAGCCACGTTTTCGGTGCTGAAGGCCAGATCAAGAATGTCCCCGTTCAAAATGAGCGTTGGGAGGCGATCACCTGAATTGTCGTTGATGAGGTGCCTCAGGCAGTTCGCCAAGTGGATCAGAACGTCGCTGGGGTGCATCGGATCCACACTGCCGTCGGTCGCGTTCAGGCGAGTCAGAATGCTGTTATCCGCCCCAAAATGCATATCTGAAAGACAGACATATCTGATGTCGCCCATAATCCACCCAAAACATGTTTTAATAACGCTTTATTGCTCCGTGTCGGTGTTTTGACACGAGGTCTGACTATTCCGTTGACTTATCACAAAACTTGACCTTGCGACACCTTTGCGTGTTTGTTTGAACAATAGCTGGATTTTGACCAGAATGTTTTTTCATTTTCGCGCGCAGGTGACTTTATGGCGAAGACCTCCGCTGGTACTCAAAGCGACTCTGGACTCAGCGGTGAGCGTCGGCGGCTTGTTCTTGCGTTTGTCGATGTAGTGGGCTCAACCGAGTTAAGCACCAGGATGGATTCCGAAGATTTCGCTGACTTGATGCTGGCGTTTCAAAAGTTCGGAAGCCAGACTTTCGAAAAATTCGGCGGGAAAATTGCGCATTACTTGGGCGATGGCCTTCTTGTCTATTTTGGATATCCGCAAGCGCAGGAAAACGATGCCGAACGGGCCGTGCGCGCGGCTTTTGAGATGCTGGAAGGGTTGGGTCAAGTGGGTCAGACCCGGCTAAAATCGCCACTACAAGCGCGTGTAGGTATTCACGCCGGGCCGGTGATCGTAGGGCAAAGCAGCGACGGTTTGGGCGATATCCTTTTGGGCGAAACGGTGAATGTGGCTGCCCGTATCCAATCAGCCGCATCGCCCGGAACGATCTTTACCAGCGAGACTGCGCTGCATCTTTTGAAAGGAAAATTTGCATCCCGACCGCAACCTCCGGCTCAGTTAAAGGGGATTGCAAATGAAGTTGTGCTTCACCAATTGCGCCAGTCCACGCCAGCGAAACGACTTGTCTCGCGGCCCCTCAACGCGCTGGTGGGACGAGAGGAAGAGCTGTCCGCGCTGACGTCAGCATTTGAGGACGCGCTTGGCGGCACGCGGTCCAGTGTGAGCATTGTCGCTGACCCGGGCGTCGGCAAGAGCACGTTGATCGACAGGTTCCAGGCTGGTCTGTCCGAGACGCCGCATACGTGGCTGGAGGCGAGATGTGATGTATTGCAAACCGGCGCGGCTTTGCATCCGTTCATCGAATTGGCGCTGAAAAGCCTTGGAATAGCCGACCCACAGGATACCGAAGACGCTGCGTTCCGGTTGAACGAGGGGTTGGCAGCTTGGGAGGCCAGGCCGGAAAAAGCATATCCTGTCATCGCCAATTTTCTGGGTCTCCGGATTCCAGAGTTCTCGGTTCTGGCCAGTGAAAGCCCTGAAAGCCTGCGTAAACTGACGCTGGAAACACTGGTTCTCTGGATCGAGTTTCTGTCCAATCAACGTCCCGTTGTATTGGTGTGCGAGGATCTTCATTGGAGCGATGCAACAACGATCGACTTGCTGAATCTGATGTTGCAGAGGGAAACGCCTGCAAAGCTTTTGTGCCTTGTCACGTCGCGAAACGCCAAAGACGGTATCGACAAAAAGCTGATTGGTCGCGTTATAGAGTTGCCGACCCTTGCAGGTGCTGAGGCTCAGCAACTTATTCACGCGATTGACACCGGGCAGCGTCTGAATGCCGATGACATTCAGCAATTGATTGACCGGGCACAGGGCGTGCCGCTGTTTCTGGAAGAACTGACGCGGCAAGCGCTGCGTGACGAGGTCGGGCACCAATCACTCATTCCTACGTCACTCGACGGCCTTGTCATGCAACAGCTTGATCGCTTGCCAAAGAGCGCCAAAGGCACTGCTCAGGTTGCTGCGGTATTGGGGCAGGCATTTGATCAGACGCTTCTTGCGGCGGTGTCTGAACTTGATGCGGAAGGTTTGGATGCATCAATTGAAATTTTGCTGGATGCTGACCTGATCCGGCGTCATGCGGGTCAACCGGGCAGCTATTTCTTCCGCCACGCCCTGACGCGCGATGGGGCTTATGGCACGTTGCTGCGGCAAAGGCGCAAGACCCTTCATGCAGCGACGGCGGATCGGTTGATGACGCAATTCAGTGGACAGGGTGACATGAACCCGTCCGTGGTCGCCCATCACCTGCTGGCGTCCGAACAATTCACGCCAGCGGCTGAGTGGTTCAAAAAAGCGGGGCGGAGTGCCGCGAAACAGGCTGCGGTCGAGGATGCCGCGACACTGTACAGACGTGCGCTTGAAGCGTTGGAAGGTGCTTCGGAAACGCCCGAGCGCCACAATTCTGAACTGTCGTTGCAGATATTGTTGGGCAACGCTTTGATGGGTGTGCGTGGATTTGGATCCGATGAAATCGTACCGGTTTGGGAACGCGCCCTGAGCATTGCGGAAACGCTGAAGGATTACGATGAGCGGTCATCGGCGCTCAATGGTCTGGCCGCATATTGGATTGGCAAAGGTGATTGCGTAAAAGCTTGCGATTTTGCACTTCAGATACTGTCGTGGTCGGAACCTGCCAACCATCGCATTGGTATGCTTCGGGCGCATTCATCGCTTGCGAATGCAAAGTTCCAAATTGGCGATGTGCAAGATGCGCTGGATCATGCCGAAACGGCGGTCTCGCTGTATCAACCTGATGACTTTGCAAACGTAACATATGGTGTTGGAACCGATCAGGGGGTTGTCGCCTACGGGGCCGCAGCGGCGTCGCATTGGTGGTTGGGGGCCGCGCAAACCGGACTGAGACGGGCCCGTCAGGGTGTCGCTCTTGCCGAGGGGCTTGAATCTGCCCTGAGCCTTGCTGCAGCTCGGTCCTATTTAGCGCTTATTCACCATTACCGCGGGGATGAGGAGCTGGCATACGAGGTTGCTGACGAAACAGTGATGTTCTGCGCCAACCTTGGGATACCGTTTTGGCAAGGACTGTGCCTGTTGCTGCGCGCCGGTCAAAAAATCGATCAGCCTGCAAAACGTATGCAGGACATAGAAGCGGGGCTTGGTATTCTGTCCGGCAGCGGCAGCCAGTCCGCTGTGGGCTTGGGCTTTTCCATAATGGCCAGCGCGCAGGCAGATCAGGGCAACCCCGAGATCGCGTTGGGCGTTCTGCAAACGGGCAGCCAGATGTCGGCGATGTTGGGTCAGCATTTCTGGGACGCGGAACTGAAACGCTTGTTGGGAGTGGTTCAGGCGACGATGGGCGACCGTACGGCAGCGGTTGAAAGCGTGTCCGAGGCCGTTGACCTTGCACGCGGCAACCACGCCCGCTCGTTGGAGTTGCGCGCGTTACTAACTTTGGACGATGTGCTTGGGTCCGAGGATCGGACCACCCGAAATCGGTTGGCGACTGTCCTGAAAGCACTTGAGCCTGGGACAGATACTCTGGATGCGCAAAAGGCATCTCGGATCCTCGCTTCTGTGAATTCCTGAAGTCAATTTGTGGAGCTTTTTCAAATGTCAGAACAGATCGTGTATTGCTCGGGGCCGATGTTCAGCGTCGGGGATCTTTGGGAACAGCAGAACATTGCTGCCGTGCTTGAGGCCGGGGGGTTCACAACCTATTTGCCGCAGCGTGACGGCCTTGAGGTTGGCAAGCTGATGGCGCTGCTTCTTGACCCCCAGATTTCTTCGCAGGAAGGGCAAATTGCGCTCTCAATCGTGCGCAAAGTTACTTATTCGCTGGATATTTATCAGTTGATCGGTCGGTGCACATGTCTGGTTTTCAACATGGATGGACGTGTGCCTGACGGTGGCAGTCTTGTTGAATCTTCCATCGCCTATGCGGCTGGCAAACCAATCGTAATCTACAAAACCACGCCTATTACAATGCTGGCCGGGACCGACAACCCGATGATCGAGGGGCTGTCTACCAGTTGGACATACGTCCATGACACGGTCGACATCGTTCCGGCCTTGCAGGCCCGTATCGCGGCGCAATCCGATGCGGATTACGTGTATACCCCGCCCCCGGTTGTTGGCCTTGTGCTTGAAGTGGGGTCAAGCGTCGCCGACAAGAACTCGAAACTTCGACAAATCCTCGCGGCGATTGCCGCTGCTCCAACGGGGCCGGATGCGTTGAAAGAAGCCAAAGCACTTTTGGAATGGGCCAAGACGGACAAGGCTTTTCAAGCGGCTTTCGGGTCTGGTCAAACAAGTTTCCTGGGCGCTGACGGTCAGCATAAACTTGTCAGCCTGTAGCCTACGCAATCGCTCAGGTTTTGTTGCTTTATGAGGGGGAGCGTCAAGTTAGATAACCTGCGCTCTCTGATCATCCATGCCCATTGAAACCAGCAGTGGTTCTTCGCGCTGCCTGTTCTGAAAAGAAGCCTTATCGCTCAGCCCGTCCCAGTTGCTGAGGATCAGGGATTGTGCCACGGCACCGCCCAGCGTGGTGCCCGGGCCAGTAACGATGAACAGATCCGGCGCGAACTCGCGTGCGGCCTGCGCAATCGCGTGGGTGAAGTCATAGGTCTCCGTGACTTGATGACCCAATGTGTAGTCCCACAGCGCGTGTCTATCACAAGCTCCGGGCCACCAGATCTGGCCGCGCCCGTCGATCATCGGAAGGTCCGGCTGTTGGAACAGACCTACTTCCAGTCGTTTGCGGCCTTGCGCGGCCACGGGGGCCTGAAGGTGTGAATGAAAACCTGCGTGATTGGCAAGGCGCAAGGGGAAGCGGTCCTGCACCACCGGCGCGGCTTTTTCGAACGCGGCCAGCCCGGCCTCATCCCCTGCCAGTACTAGCATTCCGCCGAGATCAATCGACAGGGTCAGCGTTGCACCCGTTCCGTTGATCTGATCGACCAGAGCCAAAAGTTCGGCCTTGAGGGCTGGATCCGGATGCCAATCCGCGTTCAGGAACGGATAGACCAGTTGCCCGCCGATCATGCTTTCCTGCATCAGCGTGCCCATTGTATTGACGACCTCGAACCCACCTTCAGCGGTCAGCGCACCCGCGCAAGCCAGGGCCGAATACCAGCCCATTGAATTCCCTGTCACCGCCACCACATCGATCTTGTTGCGGTCAACGGCACGGAAATCGCCCAGCGTCGCGGCATAGATCAGGGCCGATGCATTGTCGCCGCGGGTGTGTTTCGCAACTGAATACCGTGCCGCGCCGTCCAGCGCAGTCAGAGTTTCTTGTCCCTGCGCGCTGCGCATCTGGTCGAACCGCGCCAGCAACGCCTTGTCCGGAAACTGCCGCCCCAACACACCCAATTCGGGTTTGTTATACGTACCCCGACCGGGGCAGATGACAACGGCGGTCTGTTTCTCTCCGCTCATACCGAAGCCTCCATCAAACGGCGCGCTGCGATCTCGATGCTGTTTTTGGACGGCATTGTGGCGGCATAGGCCGGGCCGGTTGCGATGAAGCTGTCTTCGGCGGTGATGCGGGCCAGCGGCACATTCGCAGTTTCGTGGAAATGCGCCATCAGCGCTTCGGCCACACCGCCATGATGGCGGGTTTCGTCAACGATCAGGATACGTTTGGCACCGGCTACCGCTTGTGTCAGTGCATCCTTCGGCAAGGGTGACAGCCATCGCAGGTCAACGATCCGGGTATTGATACCATCGGCTTGCAACGCCTTTTGCGCCTGGTGGCTGAGATAGACGCCATTGCCAAAGGTCACGATGGCCAAATCCCCTCCGTCTCCGTTCACGCCGACTTCTCCGAACCCGATGCGTTCGGAAGGGTCGGGGTAGGTCTGCATCCACCCACCATCGCCCCCTTCATGCAGATCGCGCATCGGATAAAGCGCGATGGGCTCAAGGAAGACAACGAGCCGCTGTTCTTCGCGCGCCAGTCGCACGCATTCGCGCAGCATCCGCGCGGCATCAGCGCCGTTCGACGGGCAGGCCAGAATCAGGCCCGGGATGTCGCGCAAAACGGCGACCGAGTTATCGTTGTGGAAATGCCCGCCAAAGCCCTTCTGGTATCCCAGGCCAGCAATACGCACGACCATTGGGTTGGTGTACTGCCCGTTTGAGAAGAAGGGCAGGGTGGCCGCCTCGCCGCGCAACTGGTCTTCGGCGTTGTGCAGATAGGCCAGGAACTGGATTTCCGGCATTGGCGTATATCCGTTCTGCGCCATGCCGATGGCCAGACCCAGGATCGATTGTTCGTCCAGCAAAGTGTCAATCATCCGGTCAGGGCCGAAGCGTAACTGCAGTTTTTGCGTCACGCCGTAGACGCCGCCTTTGCGCCCGACATCTTCGCCCATCATCACGATCTCACCGTGCTCCAGCATCAGATCGGTCAGGGTCCAGTTGATCAGGCGCGACATGATCTGAGGTTCAGATTGCGCCTTGAGATCGCTGCCGAACACCTCGGCTCTTTGTTCTGGGCTTGGGCCATTGGTCGGCGCACAGGGGCGTACGGGTGGTATCAGGCTGGCCATCACGTCACTTGCTGTTTTCAGACGCGGGCGGGTGATGGCTTTGTCTGCGACACGGGTGACACGTGCGCAGGTGTCGGTATAGACGCGCAAGGCGTCCTCGGGCTGCATCGCCCTGGATTGTTCCAGCAGGCGGACGGAATGCAGCAGGGGATCGTTGGCCTCTTCTGCCTCAACTTCCGACTTCGGCAGATAGGTGGTCGGCATATCTGCCCCGGCATGGCCGTAAAGCCGTACGGTGCGTACATGCAGGAAGGCGGGTTTGCGACGGCGGCGCACGTAGTCGGCAGCCTCTTGCGCGACGCGGAATGTGTCGAACAGATCAAGCCCGTTGCAACTGAAGTATTTCAATCCCGGTCGGTTCTGGAAGGTCGCTGCGATCCAGCCCTGAGGTGTCTTGGTCGAGATGCCGATACCGTTGTCTTCGCAGCAAAACAGCAAAGGCAGAGGGACCGATTGGTAAGACGTCCATTGCGCAGTGTTGAATGCCCCTTGCGCGGTTGAATGGTTGGCCGAGGCATCGCCAAAGGAACAATAGACAATCGCATCGTCCGGCATGTCGGCATGTTCGGGGCGGTGGCGGCGGGCCGCGCCAATAGCATATGCCGCGCCCACAGCTTTGGGCAGGTGGCTGGCTATGGTTGAGGTCTGCGGCGGTATACACAACGCCTTGGACCCAAGCACCTTGTGCCGCCCGCCGCTGATCGGATCTTCAGAGGATGAGGCGAAGGACAGCAGAATATCCCAGGTTGGGCTTTGACCCGGCACTTGGTCAGAACGGGCGATCTGAAAGGCGGCATCGCGATAGTGCAGAAAGGCGGGATCGGTCGGGCGCAGGGCGGCAGCAACAGCTGCCATGCCTTCGTGCCCGGAAGAGCCGATGGTGTAAAACCCCTGACCGGCTTTCTGCATTGCGCGGCTTTGCCGATCCAGCGCCCGGCTGAGGCATTGTGCGCGATACAGCCCCACGGCCTTAGTCCGGGTCAAGGGGCCAGCAGGGGCCTCACCTGCAGGGAAATCCCGCGCCGCCACGCGACGCAGGAAATTTTCATGCACAATGGCTGCGCGATCCATTGGGTTTGTCCTCAGGCGAAGGCTTGCAGGCCCGTTTGCGCGCGCCCCAAAATCAGCGCGTGCACATCATGGGTGCCTTCGTAGGTGTTCACCGTTTCCAGATTCACCATGTGCCGGATGACGTGAAAATCCTGACTGATACCGTTGCCGCCATGCATGTCGCGGGCGTGGCGCGCGATCTCGAGCGCCTTGCCGCAATTGTTGCGCTTGATCAGGCTGATCATCTCGGGCGCGGCGCGGGCTTCGTCCATCAGGCGACCCACGCGCAAGGCGGCCTGTAGACCAAGCGCGATTTCAGTTTGCATGTTGGCAAGTTTCAACTGGAACAACTGGGTCTGTGCTAAAGGCCGCCCAAACTGCTTGCGATCCATCCCGTATTGATGGGCGGCGTACCAGCACGCTTCGGCGGCCCCCATGGTGCCCCAGGCAATGCCATACCGCGCGCGGTTCAGACAGCCGAACGGACCTTTGAGCCCCTCGACATTCGGCAACAACGCGTCCTCCGGGACCTCGACATTGTTCATCACAATCTCACCGGTGATCGAGGCGCGCAGGGACATTTTGCCTTCGATCTTGGGCGCGGACAGCCCCGCCATGCCTTTGTCCAGAACAAAGCCCTTGATCTTGCCGCCATGTGCCTCGGACTTGGCCCAGACCACAAACACATCCGCGATCGGCGCATTCGAGATCCACATTTTCGAGCCGTTCAGCACATAACCGCCTTCGGTCTTTTTGGCGACGGTCTTCATCCCGCCGGGGTCCGAGCCCGCATCGGGTTCGGTCAGGCCAAAACATCCGATAAACTCGCCACTGGCCAGTTTCGGCAGGTATTTTTGGCGTTGTTCGTCGGTGCCGTAGGCATAGATCGGATACATCACCAAACTGGACTGCACGGACATCATCGAGCGGTACCCGCTGTCCACACGCTCAACTTCACGTGCCACAAGGCCATAGGTCACATAGCTGGACCCGATGCCGCCGAATTCTTCGGGGATGGTGGTCCCCAACAGACCCATCTCACCCATCTCGCGGAAGATACCGGGATCGGTTTCTTCCTTGGCGAAGGCTTCGGTGACGCGAGGCAGCAGCTTGTCCTGCGCATATGCTCGTGCAGCGTCGCGCACCATGCGTTCGTCTTCGGCCAGTTGGTCTTCCAGCAGGAAGGGGTCTTCCCAGGTGAAGGGGCCAAGCTGCGGACGGGATTGTGGTTTCATGAGAGTTTCCTTTCTACAGCCGATTTAAGGCGTTCAAGGCCAGCTGCAATTGTATCTTGGGCGTAAGCGAAGCTCAGGCGGAAATGTCCGGGCAAGCCAAAAGCACGACCGGGGACAAGGGCGACACCGGCATCTTCCAGCACCCAGGCGCAGAAGTCAGCGTCATTTTTGAAGGGTCCCCCTTTATCTGCAAGCAATTCCGCGCAAGAGGGGAAGGCATAGAAGGCCCCGTCAGGCGCGTCACACCGCAGCCCGGGAACCGCGTTCAGTCCAGCAGCCACCAGATCACGGCGTTGGGCGAACAGGGCGCGGCGTTCTTCCAGCAGGCTTGGGTCACAGGTGATGGCCGCCAACGCGGCCCATTGTGAAATCGAACACGCGCCCGAGGTGACTTGCCCCTGTACGGCGACCATTGCCTTGATCAGTTCGGCCGGTCCGATCCCCCACCCGATGCGCCAGCCGGTCATGGACCAGGCTTTGGCCACACCATTGACGATCAACATGCGCTGGGCCAGTTCAGGTGCGGCGTCGGCCACAGACGTAAAAGGGACATAGTTGAGATGCTGGTAGATCTCATCTGCCAAAACCCAGATTTGCGGGTGCTGGGCCAATACGGTGGACAGAGCGGCGATCTCGTCTTTCGAATAGATGGCGCCGGACGGGTTCGAGGGTGTGTTGAGCATCAGCCAGCGGGTGCGCGGTGTGATCGCGGCCTCAAGCTGTTCGGGCTGTAGTTTGAAACCTTGTTCCATCGGGCAAGGCAGAACAACCGGATTGCCACCTGCCATTCGCACGATGTCTGAATAGCTGGTCCAATAGGGCGCGGGCATGATGACCTCGTCGCCGATGTTCAGACTGGCCAACATGGCGTTTGCAATAACCTGTTTTGCTCCGGTCGACACTATGACCTGCGCCATCTCGCCTCCGGCCTGACGCGCTACTTCTGAACGCAGTTCAGGTACGCCAGCGGTTGGCGGGTATTTTGTCTTTCCCTCCTTCGCCGCGTTGTGAGCGGCTTCGACCACGTGGGGTGGCGTGGGCAGGTCGGGCTCGCCTGTGGAAAGAGCCACGATATCACGACCATCCGCGCGCAGACGGGCAGCGGCCTCTGAAATCTGCACGATCTCGGAGAGTTCGATACCTTGTAACCGGTCAGCGCGTTGAAACACCATGGTACTTCCTTTGACATTCGGATCGAACCTACTGCCAAATTCACTTGATAAAAATACGTCAATAGGTATCTTTTCTGTGACTAAAACTCATGGATATCATGCCCCGGATCAGAGCTCTTCCGTCTCTTGCCCTCATGCGCAGTTTCGAAGCTGCCGCGCGTCATGAAAGCTATACGATGGCTGCTGAGGAATTGGGCGTCACCCAAGGTGCCGTCAGTCGTCAGGTGCGCGAGTTGGAAGCCGCGATTGGCGTCACATTGTTTCGACGCGTCGGTCGCGCGGTTCGACTTTCCAAGGCGGGACGCGCGCTGCGAGCGGAGTTGGCCGGTGATCTTGAACGCCTCAGCGGAACGATCAACCGTGCCATTGCAGCCGGGGATGGTGCAACCCTATTGACAATGGCTGTACTGCCCACCTTTGCGACGAGGTGGTTGGTGCCACGCCTCACTGATTTCAAAGCTCGGCATCCAGGGATTGAGTTGGATCTTCATTCCTACACCACACCCTTCAGTCTGGAAGAGCGACGCGTGGACGTGGCCATTCACTTTGGTCACGAAGACTGGCCGGGTGCCCGGCTGCGCAAACTATTCCCCGAACATCTGGTCGTCACAGCTGCACCAGCCCTTATTGGTCGCGCAGGGTTAGATAAAAAACGGGATGTTTTTGACCTGCCGTTGCTGCACCTTACCTCTCGGCCTGAACAGTGGTTCAACTACCACGCCAGTCTGGGGCTGGATGCGCGTGCTGTGTTTCCGGGTATGCGCTTTGATCAGTTTTCTATGCTGATCGAAGGGGCCGTGGCCGGGTTAGGGGCCGCGATTCTGCCGTCTTATCTGATCGAGGCCGAGTTGGCCTCGGGCGCGCTGGTCGAAGTTGGCCAGGTTGCGAATACGTCGGGCAGCGCGTATTTCGTCGCTTTCCCGACCGGCCAGAAAAACGAAGCAGTACAGGTCTTCTCGGACTGGCTGATCAAACAGTCAAAGCATCGGCGATCGGCTGGGTAGCTGAAAGGATCAAAAAGGGCTGTACCGGTTTGCTTTTCCGATACGGCCACTCTCTATTTTCGTAAAAGGCCGTTCTTCAAGAACAGCGGGGCCTCAGATGTCGAACTTCACACCCTGTGCCAGAGGCAACTCAGCTGAGTAGTTCACGGTATTGGTCTGACGGCGCATATAGGCCTTCCACGAGTCCGAGCCGCTTTCACGCCCGCCGCCGGTTTCTTTTTCACCGCCGAATGCGCCGCCAATCTCGGCCCCTGATGGCCCGATGTTTACGTTGGCAATGCCGCAATCGGATCCGGCTGCGGTCAGGAACTGCTCGGCCTCGCGCATGTTCAGGGTGAACACGCAAGAAGACAGCCCCTGCGGCACATCGTTTTGCAGTTCGATGGCCTCGTCGAAATCCTCATAGCCCAAGACATAGAGGATAGGCGCAAATGTTTCGGTTTTTACAGTATCGGACTGCCCCGGCATCTCGACGATCGCGGGTTCCATATAGACGCCGCCGGGGACACCCTCGGTTACGCGTTTACCACCAAAGACCTTACCGCCTTCACCCTCTGCCGCCTTCAGCGCCGCTGTCATGGCTGCGCCCGAGGCTTCATCCACCAAAGGCCCGACCAGAGTACCTTCGGCCATCGGGTCACCGATGGGCAAACCAGAATAGGCTTTCTTGAGGCGTGCTACCAACTCGTCCTTGATCGAATTGTGAACGATCAGGCGGCGCAAGGTGGTGCAGCGCTGACCCGCAGTGCCGACGGCCGAGAACACAATGGCGCGTACGGCCATTTCCAGATCTGCCGACGGGCCAACGATCATTGCGTTGTTACCGCCCAGTTCCAGAATGCATTTGCCAAAGCGGGCCGCCACGATGGGGGCCACCGCGCGACCCATACGTGTCGAACCGGTTGCAGAGATCACAGGCACATCTTCGCTCGACACAAGTGCCTCGCCCAAAGCCGCGCCGCCGATCACGGTCTGCAACAGACCGTCAGGTGCGTCGCCAAAACGGGTCAGAGCACGTTCAAAGATCTTCTGGCATGCCATCGCGGTCAGCGGTGTCTTCTCGGACGGTTTCCAGATCACCGGATCGCCGCAGACAATCGCCAGCGCAGCGTTCCACGACCAGACTGCGACCGGGAAGTTGAAGGCCGAGATGACACCGACCGGCCCGGCAGGATGCCAGGTTTCCATCATCCGGTGGCCCGGACGCTCGGACGCGATGGTCAGACCGTAAAGCTGCCGCGATAGGCCAACGGCAAAGTCGCAGATATCGATCATCTCTTGCACTTCGCCCAAACCTTCGGACGTGATCTTTCCGGCCTCCCAACTGACAAGTGCTCCAAGATCGTCTTTGGCCGCGCGCAGTTCTTCACCCAGCAGGCGGATCAACTCGCCCCGCTGCGGTGCGGGCACCACGCGCCAGCTTTTGAACGCAGCTTTTGAACGGGCGATGATGGCGTCCATCTCGGATGCAGGCGTCTCGTGCACATCGGCCAAAACACGACCGTCGATTGGAGAGGTTACCTGCAACGTGCCCCCGGTCAGCTCAGCCGCCGTCAGGTCCAGTTTTGCAAGTGTGGTTTCTGCAGTCATTACTACGTCTTTCATGTTTCAAGCCGCTTTGTTTTGAGGGGTGACATCACCGGCGCGATAAAGCGCGCCGAACTCGGTGTTCAGGAAGTCGGACAGCTTCACCTGTTCTTGTCGGACAAAGCCTTTCGAAGGCAGCGCACCCGTGCGCATCAGGTCCACGACACCCAGAACACCCGCAGCTGTAGTGACCTGAATGGCGCTCCACGTCTGGCCGCTGATATTACGGGCAAAGCTCTTGTTGATCAGCGATTTCTCACGCAGCGCGCCGTCGATCATGCCCTTGGCGGTGCAGTAGACCAGAACCACGTCCTGATCAGTGCGGGGCAGGGCGGATTCGAAAATCTCTTTCAGCAGATCGCGGCGACGTTCCAGCCCAAGATCATGCAGCAGAAGTTTCAGAATATCGCAGTGACCCGGATACCGGATTGAGCGGTAGGAGACTGCTCGCGCCTTACCTTCCAGCGTCTCGGGCAATGTACCCAGCCCGCCCGAGGTGTTGAAACACTCGTACTCAACACCGTCATGTCCCAGAACCTCATAATCCTCCAACGGAGCGGTTTTGACACGCTGGCCGTTCACGATGGCATCGCAGGGATTGCAATACTCATTGATCAGCCCGTCGGTTGACCAGGTCAGGTTGTATTTTAACGCGTTGGTCGGATAGAGCGGAAGCGCCCCAACGCGCATGTGCAGGCTGTCGATTTCATCAAACTCAGCGGCCAGAGATGCCCCCGCGATACCAACAAACCCCGGGGCCAACCCGCATTGGGGCATGAACGCGGTCTGGCTGCCCTCGGCCAGCGCACGCACAGCGTTCGTGGCGGCCACATCCTCGGTCAGGTCAAAGTAGTGTGCGCCTGCTTTCTGGGCCGCCTCAGCAATCTTTGGCGTCAAAAAGAAGGGCGCCGCCGAAATGACGGCATCATAACCGCTTAGACCTGCGGCCAAACTATCTGTGTCGCTGGCGTCGACTTGCTTTGTGGGTACACTAAGCTTTGCAATTTCTGCCAGTGATTTCAGGTCGTGATCCGCGACAGATACGGTGTAATTTGGCGATGCTTTCAGCAGGGTCGCGATCATCTGCCCGATTTTGCCTGCGCCTACAATACACACATTCCAGGACATTACTGTCTTTGCCTCCCAATTTGTGCCTCACTTAACGATGGTTCGCAGGCTGTTCGGGTGGCAGAGTAAAATTTGACGAAACGTACAGGTATTCTGTCGTTTTGACGAATAATCCAGAGTTGT
This sequence comes from Ruegeria sp. BHSB064, assembly GCF_059613205.1. Classification (NCBI taxonomy): domain Bacteria; kingdom Pseudomonadati; phylum Pseudomonadota; class Alphaproteobacteria; order Rhodobacterales; family Roseobacteraceae; genus Ruegeria; species Ruegeria sp. BHSB064. The sequence continues at coordinate 8,518 of NZ_JBXWSB010000035.1, read as the reverse complement.
GACGGATCAGGGGCAGGCTTCTGTCGTTACCTGAAACGGTGATTAAAGGTTACAACACGCGAATGTCTGACATGGCGCGGATGGCGGCCATGTCCTGCGCGTAAAGCTCTGTAAACGCGTCAAATATATCCGTATTCCACCCAGGTAAATCCAACTCTTCCTCAACCTGCTCGGGGCGCGCTTGATCCTCAAGGACTTGCGCTAATTCTTCGCGTTGGCTCTGTGGACCCAAGGGTGTGCGTCGCCCAAGGATCTCCAGAACTTGCCTTTGCCCTGCGTCGGTCAAAAGCGAAGACAAGAAGGAATACTCATCGGGAAGGAGGGTCTCGTTCGGCAGCCCTGTCATCGCCCGGACGATATCACCCCAGATCAGAGGTAGATTTTCGTTTTCCCATACGGTCAGTTTTACCTGAGGCGCAAGCTCGCGCAGGTCTTCGATCATGCTGAGCCAGCTAAGGCAACTGAGGTCGGTGCTGGCCAGAATATCCCGCCGATGGTCTTCGTGGATGGACATCAGCGTTTTAGGAATGAAAATTCCCGGGTTCACCAGCCCGACAAACAGCTCAAGCTGCGCGCCTTCCAAAAGGGTCTCGGTAAAGGCTGTCCGTCTTCCGGCAAAAGGATAAATCTGACCATGTTGCAGAGCGGTCCGTCGGGGGCCAAAGAACTTGTCGCTCGACAGAACGACACGCTCGAGGTTGACATCTTGTGGAAAAAGAGGGGCCAGGCCGTCCCGTGTTTCTTCGACAGATGTGCCCTGGATCAACGCATCCGACATGATCTTGACGAATTGCCGGGAAATGCGCGGGCCCATCGGAGCAGTCTTCATCTCGGCAAACACCTGTCTGTTTGCAACAAGCGAGGACAAAATGTGCCCTTCATCTGTAAAGGCTGCACCGGCATGAATGATTACCTGCATGTCGTCTTCCGTACCTTCAGCTACAGTGCCTAGCCACGCACATGCCCTTCGCTTTGTCAGACGTATGCGGTGTTTTTGCCTGAGTGGTTTTTGCACTTTCTCAGGAAAACCGACAATACCCTAGTTCAAGCCTAAAATGAGGCTTGCAGTCCTCCGCAAGAGGAAGTAATCGACTGCCAGTGCCCCTATAGCTCAGCTGGTAGAGCAACTGATTTGTAATCAGTAGGTCCGCGGTTCGAGTCCGTGTGGGGGCACCATTCAAGTGGTAAACTTATTCGAAATTGTGCTGCTAGGCCGGCTTTTGGAAGTGCGCATTTTTTGCGCTTTAGTCGTGTCCCTTAGTCAAACGTGTGAATCCGCACGCATCTACCATTTTGCTACTAAAGTAGCCTGCCATTGTCAGTTTCTTCACGGTTCAACCCTCGCCAGCGGTGCTGACTGAGGTTTGCTGGGTTTTGCGACAGGCGTGTCTTTTACGTTTGTCAGATGCCTTATTCGATCCTTCTCCATGATTGCAAAGCAACTTACTCCGGCCTTTTCTTTGGATGAATGAAATCTTCAAGCGGAGGATGTGCTTCTGTGTGCCTGGATGATCGTAAAGCAAATTGCTCACTCAATGCCTTGACCACTACAGCCAGTGCGCGCCTTGAATGCGAAGCTATCGGGCGTCATTCGAATTAATCGCACTCGCGGTGTGCAAAATCGGCTATGCTTGCAATCATCAGAATACAGGAGACTGCCATGCTTTACCCACTTGCTACGCTCAAAGCCGACAAACTCAATTTGGTGCAGGAACTCGAAGAAGAAATCGGAAGTCCGATTGTGGCGTTTACTGCTGTTGACGCGGACACGGCGCAGCTTCCGAAAGACAAGCTTGAAAAGCTCCAGGCCCTTGAGGATGAACTGGATGTTGTTCTGGTCGCGGTGCGGCCAAACTAGTTACTTTATTGGGCTGTACCGCATTGGACGCCAGGGAATTACGACGGCCAGCTTGAAATATCAGACCTCTTCCGTTTCTTGGTCCGATTATTGCTCCCGAAAACGCTGAGGTATCAGCATCCGCAGGAGGTTCTTTATGCCGCAATACAACGACATGTTCGAACTATCGGTCGAGGATATAGACTTAATCGAAAGCTCTCTGCGACGTGCTCAGACTGCTCTTTCCCATGCGGAGCGGGATGAGAGCGATCAGGAAAAGCAAGAGCGCGAAGACGCGTTGAACAGGATTCACGACTTGCTGGGGCGGCTTCACGATCAGAAAATTTTTTACCGGCCGAAAAGCGGGGTCTATGTCGGGGGATAGGCAGTTCTCAGTCTGAGGTATCATGCTACCCTTCAGCCTGTGTTGAAGGGCCTCACCGATGAAGGAACTAAAGGTAATCCGCAAAACGGCTTTTTGAGCTATAAAATATGGACTTAACCGATGACTTCATGGGGTCCGGACCGGCAGACACTTTCATCATTCGTTATTGGACCTGCGAGACATCAAGTGTTTTGCGTAATCAAAAATCTCACGATCCAGGGCGGTCATTTCTTCGATAAGCGCCAATGCCTCTGCGTCAGGTTGGTTGGTTGTTGATCCGGAAGCGTTGCTGTGTAGCACCTCAATTTTGGTTGATCCCAGATCAGCAAAAATCTTGCGTATGTCGCTCTCAAAGCTGTCCACAAACCCGATGTAGTCGAAACGATGAAGGTTTTTTCGCGCTTGGTCCAAGAGGGCGTCGTTGTCAATCTGTCGTGGGTCTAAGTAAACTTGCCCTCCTGCTTCTTCGAGTACTGCTTGAGGAGCCCATCCGGAGTGAAGTTGCCAGGCTTGTGCATTCCATAGGTGCTGTGCAAACCCCGCATCGTTAGCGCGTAGCAAGAAACCTTTCAGATCTTGATCGCGAGCAGCTAAGGCCAGCGCACTCTGCTCGGCGGGTTGCTTCGAGAAATACTTGTAAAGGGAAATAAGTCTTTCAGCGGGTTCTCGGAGGAATGTAAAAAGGTACCGATCCTCCAGCATCGGTTCAGCAAAACTCATTCCGAAGTGGCCGGAAATAAAGGGAAACTTGGCGCATTCATCCCGGCCGAGTGTCAGGTAGTCACCGTGGCTGCACACCTTATCTTCACCATATTGAAAGCGCGCGATCTCTTGCACGGACGTGCCAGCCGTTTTTTGAATGTGCGGGAAGATCGCGGGTTTCAACCTTTTTTTTCTGAAACGTCGGAACATATGTCACTCGGCTTGAATTGATAATTTCCCGTCAAATCGAGTTCACACCGTTGCTTTGGTATGTTGCGCGCAAACCCACCAGAGACTCTGTTCACGTTAACGTGAACAGCTGGCTCGCGCAAATGAGGGCCTGGCTGTGAAGGCTTGATTTTCGGCAGATCCATTCGGTTCTTTGCCGTATGTGCGGCAGAATTTCGCCCAAAGTGGGTGAATTATCCGAAGCGACCGGAAAATCTTTTTGTGCGAGAGTAGTTCTCCACCTTGCTGCGCTTGTGCAACCACGTGCTCGCCGTAGGGTAGGCACCCCTTTCTACGTTGAAGCCATACAGAATATGTCGATGATTGATCCAACGGTCGTCTTCGAATTGCCATGGCGCGCCAGATGAAAGGTGGACTTGTGGTTGATGCCTACACAAACTCACCGCCGAGCTTCGGCCTGTAGAGTTCAAACCTACCTGCATACTTGCATTTTCGTCATGCGCCGCTGGTGATTTTATTCTTGGTGGATCGTCATAGAATTAATTTCGGAAACTCGCACATCTGACAATTTTTCGTAACGAGTGATGCAACATGTCGTTGAAAAGTGCGGGGATCCAACTTAACCGACTGCGCGTCAAAATGCGTGGTTTTACGAGTAAGCAGTTGTTTTGGAGAGTAAAATGTCAACGGAAAGCATCTCGAAGAGCCTTCGATTTGAAGACTACTTCAAGTTTGAAGATGATGACGACACGCACGCAAGAGCACCCGATGGTGACGACGATGATGGCGATGACGGAGGAACCGGCGGAACTGATGACTGGGATCCGGATTCGCCTTATCCCTTTCCGACGTCTGAAGACAATGAGACAGAAAATTTTGTCGAAATTGTCCACTACGACATTGCCTAGGTCGAGTGAGGGGGTGTTTCGTAGCAAGACAGCGCTTTAAAGTCGCTTTGTACCAGCGTCCGCCAGCCCCAACCTCAATTGGGGCTGGCGGTTCTGCGACATGAGTCCCCAGTGCGTTTGGCTGATAGCCCCACAAGTTCAAACAAGACATTATTGATGTCATGCAGCGTGCCTATGAGCTTTGTCGCATGCCTGACGATCCCAGCATTGCTCACCAAAGACCGTCAGCTTTAGCACGACCTTTGCTCAATGGGTCCGTTGCGGTCGGAAATCCCTGCCTTTTTCTTTCACTTCTAACGGCGAAGTGGGCTTTTCATGCCATTTGCCGTTTCGTGAGCAATTCAGCGAAGCCTAAAACACCCATTCAATCTGCCTTGAACATGTCGATAGCCCAAGCCTGAACTGCGAGCATAGCCTCTGTCGGTGTGCGCATCTTCGGATGCACGAACCAATATGCATGGCTGGCTTTGAGAAAGGTTTCGAATGGCGCGATGAGGCGACCATTTGCGATGTCGTCAGCAACAAGCCAAGAACGACCAAGCGCCACCCCCTGATTGTCAAGCGCAGCTTGCAGAATCGCTGTGTCGTCCCCCAGTCGCGGACCCGATTGAGGAGGCCGAGCGCACCCCGCCGCCTGAAACCATGTTTCCCAGTTTTCGGGGATGTCGCCATGCAAAAGCGTAGCACGCGACAAATCATCCGGTTCAGTCAAGCCCAGTTGTCGGGCGTAGTCTGGCGTACAGACTGGGCTTACACTTTCGTCGGCCAGTTTTGTTGCCTCTAGGTGCGGAGATGGCGATTGGCTGTACCGGATGGCGGCATCAATGCCCTCAGCGGCGAAATCAACCAGATGTCGAGAAGCCGTAATCCGCAGATCGACTTCCGGATGCGCGGTCATAAAGCGACCCAGGCGAGGTGCGAACCAGCGCGTCGCCACGGATGGCAACATCGAAAGCGTTACAACTCTGTCGGACCCCGTGGCCTCGTCTACTGCGGACCTTATCCGGGTCAAAGCTTGAGCGAGCTGTTCCGCGAGCCGCTGCCCGGCGGGCGTGGCCGAAATCTGTGCCCCTTTTCGGATAAAGAGTTTGACGCCTAACGTTGCTTCCAGGTCAGCGATCTGTCGCGAAACCCCGCTTTGGGTGATGCCCAGTTCTTCACCTGCGGCTGTGAAGCTTCCGCAGCGGGCCGCTGCTTCAAAAACCTGCAGGGACCTAAGCGGCGGCTTTGCATGAGTAATGCGCATGGTGGTGCCTGTATTTTCTCATTTTGAAGGCTCTTCCTGGCAGATTAGCATGACTAAAAGTTATCTTACAGGTGCGTCGGAAAATGACTTATACAACTACCCCACCTTCGGCAAAATCTACCGCTTCACGCTGGCTTCCCGATCTGCCCCTGGTCGTTTGGATGGTCTTTCTGACACTTCTATTTGCTTTTGCTGGCGGGATGGGGTCAGCGGATACCGTCTCCGCCTTCAACAGCGGCTTTGGGCGCGCCCTTGGCGAGTTCGCGCTGATCCTGCTGCCGTCATTTACGCTGGCTGCAGCCTTGTCTCGGCAAAACGTTGCTTCGGAAGCCGCGGGGCGGACAGCAGCTCTTGCCTCGCCCATGGCCGGTGCGGCTATGATATGCCCCGACACGGCCTATGCTGCGCTTGCACCGGCAGCGGGCCGATTCAAGTTAGACGCGGCATTCGGGGCCTACACCGGGTTCAAGTTGATTTATCCCGCAGGCCCCCTGATCGTGGCGGCGGGATTGGGTGCAACGGTCGCTGACACGATGCAGCCCGTGCAACTTTTGGTGTTCGGCGTCTTGCTTGCTCTGCCAGTTTGGGCTGTTGGTGCCATTTGGGGCCGAGTGTGTTCCGATCAGGCGTCAAGCAACGAAGTTGGAACGCGGGAACACGCGAATAGGCGCCTCCTTCTCACGTTCGCGCCATTTGCGGTCATGACTGCTTTACTTATCCTTGGTGGGTTTGTGGGACAGACCGGGATTGGAGCGATCGATTTCCTAATGATGCCCAAAGGCGCTTTGCTGGTGGCGGCAATCCTTGCTTTGCTTCAGATTCCTGCCGCCAACCGCCGAGAATGTCTTGATAGTGCTGTGCGGCGCACAGGCTCGCTATTGCTGGTCATTGGTGCCGCCAGTGCTCTTGGAACGATCCTGACGGGCTTGGTGTCACTCGATCGGTTGGTGCCTTCCGGAAGCGGGCTGTCTACGCTGATTGCGCTTTTTGTGCTTACGGCGCTGTTCAAACTGGCCCAAGGATCGTCCATGGCGACATTCGCTGCTGTTGCACCCGTGGCTGCACCAATATTGGGCGACAGCGGGGTTGACCCCATCGCTGCTGTTTTGGCGATCTGTCTGGGGTCCTTCATCGCGATCCTGCCGAATGACAGCTACTACTGGCTTGTGCGCCGCGATGCGTTGGAGGATGTGTCCAGTGAACCCAGGGTGCTGCGCATTCTTACAGTCGGCACCCTTTTGCAGGCACTTGTAGGCTTGGCCATACTGTTGGCGGTGGTCGCGTTCTGGTCGAAATAGTATCTCAATCTTGAAAGCCGAAAGAGCCAATTCCATGCGCGAAATCAATGTATTTGGGCGTTCTAGCTGTTTATGGAACTGCGGTAAGCCGCTCTGAGAGCCGAGATTGCTTGCTTAGGTTTGCCACGGGTGATCCTTGTATGAAGCAAGACGGGCAGGCGTGGCAAATCAGGTAGCCCAAGTTCGCGCCCGACATCCTTTGCTCCCATAGGTAGCATCCTCTTTGACAAGGCTGAGACACCCAGCCCGGCCGTCACGGCCGCCGACACGGCTGCGACGCCACCGCCCACAAAGGCTTCGGTCCAAGGAATACCTGCTTCATCAAGAATTTGCCCCGCCAACACACGGACACCGCAAGGTTCGGCAAGAGTGGCCAACGGGAGTGGCTCACCAGCACGAGACTGCCATTTGGGCGATGCAAACCAACCGAATTGTTCTTCGGCAATCAGATCACCGTCACTTCGACCAACGTTCAGGCGAACAATTGCAGCATCGAGTTCCCGTCGATCATACGCTTGCAGAAGATCGCCCGAGGACCCAATCCGAATTTCAATGAGAAGCTCGGGATCTTGCGCGTTCATTCGGGCAATTAGTGTTGGCAGTTCCGGCCCAGCCACGTGATCGCTTATGCCGATAACCATTCGTTGTCTTGCGATACCGAAGACCGCACAGGCTTGGTCATGTGCTGCCAGCAGCTCTTGCGCGTGGTGCAGAAACGCTTCTCCTTTCGGGGAAAGTTGAACGTGACGAGGGGTTCGTTCCACCAACCTACAATCCAGTCGCTCTTCAAGCCGCTTCAGTTTCAAGCTGATAGCCGCCTGTGTCATGCGCCTGGCTTCAGCCGCGCGTGTAAAGCTGCCGAGTTCCGCAATAAGAACGAAGGCTTGTACTGCATCGAGGTCGAGGTGTTTTTCCATCATTATCAACCGTTATGATAGAAATAAAACTGCATTTAGATTTTTTATTTTAGGGTGGGTTTACTTTGTTGCGCAAGGGTTAAACTCAAGAGGTGTGCCATGCCATTGATCCACATATCGCTCCGTTCCGGAAAATCCGAAACCTATCGTCAGGCAATCTTCGACGGTCTTTATCAGGCCATGCGAGAGACGTTCAGCGTGCCCGAAGACGACCAATTCATGCTCATCACCGAGCACGATGCTGCGAATTTCAGATATGGCGCATCGTATCTTGGCATAGACCGCAGCGACGATCTTGTCCTGATCCAACTCAGCGCGATGAACAGCAGGACGCCAGATCAAAAGAAAGCCTTTTACAAGAAGGTCGTCGATATTTTGGCAGAGAACCCCGGCATACGCTCGGAAGACGTTTTCATTAACGTGCTGGAAGGCGTCAAGGAAAACTGGTCTTTAGGCAACGGAATCGCGCATTACTCCTAAGCGGGTGTTTTTGCGACTTGTTTCCTCGACTTCGGGGGAGTTCCAATAACGCGTATTGGAATGTATTTTCGATCTCGGTAATGGCGCGGCGGTGCAGACACCACCGCGCAGTTGAATTAACCAGCCAAGTCAAACTGTTGAAGCACGTATCCACCGTCATAGCTTTTGGTTCCAGTGTGCACAAAAGCTGCCGTTGACCGCGATTTGCCAAACAGGCGCGTGCCTTCTCCCAGAATGATCGGCGCGCGTTTTATGACAAGCTTATCTATCAAATTGAGCTCCAGAAGATAGCCCGCGAACTCCCCGCCACCGCAAAGATAGACCGGGCCGACAGCATCCGTTTTCAGGTGTCGGACCGCCGATGCTACGTCGCCGTGAAGGACATCCACCGCACGGTTCGCAGTTAGTTTCAGAGAGTTGGAAACGACAAACGTTTTCATATTTGGGCGGTTGTATACTTGACAAACCCAAAGTGGATTCCCATATCAACATCAAGAAGTTGAGGGAAATGATATGTCCGTTCTGTCCAAAGCCTACATGTACGATGAAGCCGAAG
>NZ_JBXWSB010000034.1:0-39726 GCF_059613205.1 Ruegeria sp. BHSB064 | reverse complement strand
ATTTGGCTATCCCAAGCCTTACTATTTTTCGGTTCGCCCTAAAGGGTAGCCACCAAAAGTGATTTAGTGTCGGTATGGTGAAACCGAAGGAATGTCGATTGATGCCAGCCAATGGTTCTATGAGTGCAAGTCGTGCAAAGTGGTTTTGAAGCTGTTGGAAGGCGAATGTTGCTTATATTGCTCCTATGCCACTGTCCCATGCCCACATATCCAGTTGGGCGATAGTCGTTGCGGGTGAAGCGAAGGCTGGCTTTTGGCCGCGCTTGAGACCTTGGCCGTTGTCGAGTTTTAGCAGGTGCAGCGAACGGCTGCTTTGAGGGCTGCGACAGCAGCATCATGGACCCACTGTTAAGGTCTGCTATGTGCCGTCTTCAACCCAACCGTTTCTTGAACCTCAGAGTTGCAGCCAACAATCCAAATACCGCAAACCCAATCATCCGGAGGATCCACTAGCGCAAATCATAGAGTGAGGCGTCTGGTGGAACCACACCGCGGATCATGTCCATAAAGTGTATAGCAGGTTGCATTCCCGGCGATCTCATTATCTTTCACGGCAGCGCTCGCCTATGCGGAACCGCGCCCTTGCGGTCGACAACAAAGTTCGCGCAGGACCGCTGCGAAACACGGAAGCCCGCGAAATACTCCATTCGAAATCTCCCGTTTTCACAGTTCTGCTGGGATCCTGTCGGGAACTCGACACCTGATCTGTGGCAGCCCAATTTCTCACGCTTACGGCTTGGCCTTTTGCACAGTTTGCCCACAGGTTGGACAGTGATCGGCCTGTGACACGGTCTCAGCCTGCACGCGGTTTCGGATATGGTCTGCAGAACGGCGGGACAAACCCAATTGTTTACGAACGGCTTCAATATCGGCCTCGTCCGCGTCGCAGATGTCACCATCTTCCAGGGCCTTTCGAAATTCGCGCTCCAGGCTGGCACGTCGGCGGTGGAGCTGATCATTTAGGCCGCTGGCGATAATCCCTGCGGGCAATGCCGCCATCCCAATGCCGATCACTGTGATCGCTGCGCCAAAGATTTTGCCAGCGACCGTCACAGGAGTCACATCACCATAACCAACGGTCGTCAATGTCGCCATCGCCCACCACATCGCAGCGGGGATCGAACCAAATGCTTCTGGCTGTGCTTCGTGTTCTGCCAGCCAAGCACCGCTAGCGGCAAAAATCAGCATCACCATCAGGATGAAGAAGCCTGCAAAAAAGGCGCCAGCCTCTTCCTCAAACACAGCAAGCAACATGCCGAGCGCGGGCGAATACCGCGTGAGTTTAAGTAGTCGCAACATGCGGAAGGTACGCAGCAGACGCAGGTCAATCGGAAAGAACAGGTAAAGCAGCGCTGGCAATATTGCCAGCAGGTCGATGATAGCGATCGGAGAAACGGCCCAGGACGCTCGCGTTCTGTAGTTTGGGTTTTCTGTCGCGACCCAGAGTCTGGCCGCATATTCGACTACGAATACGAAAAGAGAAAGACCTTCGAACAGGTTAAGCGCGAAACTCCAGCGGCTATAGATCGAGTCGACTGTCTCAAGGATGACTGCGGCTACGTTCAGCGTTATCAGCGCGATCAGTGCTATCTCCAGCAGCCAAGGGCCGGTGGCCGCCCGGTCCGGGCGCTCAAGCCACCAATACACTCTTCTTCTTAGACATTTCGAACCCGTCACAGTTTTAGTCATATCGAAACTTCGTCCAGGCGCGCATCAAGGGAAACGCTATTTGAGATAGCAAGGCTGTGCCCCAGATCAGATTGCCAACCAACGAGGGAACATGCGGGACGACAAAGAAACAGGCGATTGCCAGAACGATCCCAAACACCCGCACATCCCAGCGTCCAAAGTCCGATGCAAGGCGGTGTTCAATAACGTTCTGAAGCACCCAAAGCATAGCGATATATCCTGCAAGGCCGAAACAGCCAATCGCGGCATATTCGGAAGGGTATGGCTCCCAAAACCCGACTTTGACCTCAGCAGCAAGGGCCACGCCGACCATGACGCCGCATAACATCAAAATCAGGTGCGCCAGCCACCAGATGACCAACGTCGACACCTTCTTGTCCTTGGGCTTTGCATTGCCGACAAAGTCAAAATAAATCCAGCACATGACGAACATCGAAACGCCGCCGATGACGAAGTTGACCAGCACATCAGGTGAGACTTTGTAGATGCCTTTCTCGGACAGGGTGACGACCAGTTTAAAGAACCCTTCGCCCAAAACGATCAGTGTCAGCAGAGCAAACCGTTCAGCCATGTGGCCGAGGCGCGGGACGAAACGTTCGAAGCGCAATACAGTGACGCCGGGGATCATGTACATTGCCTGCGTGGCCACCATTGCGGCGGCAAACACCCAGTAAGCAAGAGGTGCGGGCAAAAAGGCTGTAATCGCAAAGATCACCGCAAAGACCGAGAAATTGCGGATCTGCGCCGTGGACATTGACTCGCCTGATGAATTGGCTCGCCGGGCGCGATAGTACAAGGCTGCGATCATGGCCCTGTTCGCTGCAAATCCTAACGCGAAGAAGATCCAACCCTTTCCGTCAATAGCCGGGATCGCCGCGGCCATGAACATCACCGTGCAGATCATCACCGACATAATCAGCCGATGCCAGAAATCGGTGCTGACATAGATCGAGTTGAATATGCTGAGTTCGCCCCACGCGTACCAGAGTGTGATGAAGACCCCAGCGAACACAAGAAACCCATGCAGATCTAGATGATGCGACAAGTAGTTGCCCAGCAGAAAGATCGTCACGACGTGGATCAGGTCGTAAAACAGCTCGGCCCAGTGGACATGATCATGTGCGTGGTCAAGGTCCTGGTGATGTTGGGGCTTTCGCGACATGGGGTGGTCATGCAGTGCCATGAATTGGGAACTCTTCAAGACTGAAAGGCTGTCGTGGCCGACATGCGGCCACTCCGACTGAGTTTTTTACTATAAGAGGAAGGTTGTCGCGGAGACCTACGTCATGCAACCCCTACAATGGTTGTTCAGCGATGGCATGCCGGGCAACACCCGTTTGATCGTGGAGTTGTTGCGCCGGAAGGGGCCGGTATTCACAGGTGCTACGCGGCCCTGTTGTCTCGGAGATGCAGCAGGATGCAGCAGGATGCGGGCGTAGTTTTCCTCGCCCTGTGCACCGGTCACAAGGTGATGGTGGTCGAACACCATTGCGGGCACCCCCCGAATGCCTTGACCAATCCAAAACTGCTCTTTTTGTCGGACGCTTGCTGCACGTTCTCTACCTTCCAACATGTCCATCGCATCCGCGCGGTTCAGCCCGATGCCAGCAGCCGCATCGGCCAGAACCTGTATGTCCGAGACGTCCTTGCGGTGTGTAAAGAACGCCGAAAAAAGGGCCTGCTTCATTTCGTGGCCTTTGCCTAGCTCGGCGGCCCAGTCAATCAATTGATGTGCGCGGAAGGTGTTATACATCCGCATGTCATCGGCGTAATTGAACGTGAACCCCAGTGCTGCACCCATCTCGGTCAGGCGGGCTCGCGCCTGGATCGACCCTTCCAACGTGGTCCCGTATTTCGATGCCAGATGGTCGCGCAGGTTCTCCCCGCGTTCTGCCATCTGGGGGTTCAGCTCGAACGGGTGCCAATGGATATCAAGTTCGACATCGGTATCGCGTGCGGCCTTGGCGAGCTGGTAGTAGCCAATCACACACCACGGACAAACAACATCGGACAGGACATCGACACGGATTGGGGGAGCATCTGGCACGGTTCAGGTTCCTTTCACGTCGCCGGAAAAACGCGCCGCGTTTTCCTTGGCAAAGGCGCTGGCATCTGCGTCAGCATCCCAGAACTGTGGGTTGGCCTTGGGGATGGTCAGCGCTCGCTGCACGGCGGGCCGGGCATCGATACGGTCAAACCAGGCGTTCAGATGCGGAAGGTCCGTCACATCCACCCGGGCCCAGACATAGGCACGCGCCCACGGGTACAACATCATGTCAGCAATGGTGTATTCGTCCGCTGCGATCCAGTCACGACCGTCCAGACGCGTATTCATCACCTCCATCAACCGGCGGCTTTCGTCCACGTAGCGACGGATCGAGAACGGCTCTTCATGGCCATTTGGCGCGGCAATATGCTGGAAATACATTGCCTGTCCCATCATCGGGCCAACGTGACCGACCTGAAACAGCGTCCATTGCATTACTTCGGACCGCTTGACCGGGTCCGACGGCAGGAATTTTCCATATTTCTCGGCCAGATGCCACAGGATCGCACCGGATTCGAAGATGGCGCGCCCCTCCGAGCGGTCTTCGATTGTTGGGATTTTTCCGTTTGGGTTCAGCGCCAGGTAATCCGGCGCCTTCTGTTCCTGTTTGGAAAAGTTGATATGGGTCAGGTCGTAGGGGATACCTGCCTCTTCCAGAAAAATGACCGGTTTGTAGCCGTTCATCGTGCCTGCGGTATACAGGTGAATATCAGGCTGGGACATGTTCAACCTCGGCAAATGTGGTTTTCAGATGCGCGTCGAACCGGGCGAAATCGGACTCGATTTCGGGGTTCTTCATCACATCGAAGGCAGCGAACGTCGGCAGGGCCTGCATATTGAAGAACTTGGCGTTCAGATGTATCGGGCGCAGCAGATCGTCGACGCTTGCTCCGGCAAAGAACGGCTCAGCTTCATTGCCGAATGCTTCTTTCGGCGCATTGAATGTCACCGACAGCATGTATGTCTTGCCGTTCAGTGATCCACCCATGCCATAGTTGGCTTTTGGTGCGTCGGCGGTGCGACCGTCGCCTGCGCACAAGCGGCCGTCCGTACCAGCCGTGTAGACCTCATCAATATATTTCTTGAAAATCCACGGAACACTCATCCAATTCACCGGGAATTGCATGATGACTGTGTCGGCCCAAAGGTGCGCCTCGACCTCTGCATTCACGTCGTAGCCATCGGCGACGGTGGTCATGCGTACTTCGTGACCCATTGCTGTCAGCGTGCTCCGTGCGCGTTCGGTCAGGCTGGCGTTCAACTGCCCGGGGGCAAATTCGTAGGGCTGGGTGCCGTTCACGATGAGGATTTTACTCATGTCCGTATCCTATATGTGCAATCTCTGAACCCTTGACTTTCGTCGGGTTCAGAGAGCATTTGAGAATGTAGGTGTGAGAAATCAACTAGTATACTTTTGGTAACCTAGTTATCTGAGCGGAAGGATGACGATGCGAGCGCGGATTGAAGAGGACGCAAAAGGCCGTCGACAGGTCTCGGAGGCCTGTCTGGAGCCATGCTCTATCGAAAGAGGGATGCGGATCATTGGTGGAAAATGGACCGGATCGATCTTGTGGCACCTCAAAGATGGTCCCGTACGATTCAACGATCTTTCGCGTATGATCGGTGGTGCCAGTAAGAAGATGATCGCTGAGCGACTACGTCAACTTGAGGAGCAGGGTTTGGTTGCGAGACAAGTGATGGATACTGCCCCTGTCTCTGTTCAATATTCCATCACCGAATTTGGCGGCACGGCCATTGGATTTCTTGACGAGCTGAGAAAGTGGAGTGAGGAGTTGCCCAACGGTTTAAAGCGATGACTTTTGTCTGCTTTCTCATTCCTTAGAGCTTAAATTTTTGGGGACCGCCCAACAAACTTGTAATTTCGCCAACGCTGCAGATGAAGTGATTTAGCAACTTAGAACAGATTCCTGCGCGTTTGCTGCCTAGTATGTCCAAGAAGCAACTGCAAGGCGCGCAGGTTGCCAACCACCAATGCCATACCCGCTTTGGGGTGCTAGCTGGCTAGACAATCGGCAAACAAGAAAGAACCACCCGTTGTCAACGAAGAACTCTCAACATCAATCTGGATCAGATATGGCGGTTCTGAATTCCGTCACGCGGGCAAGATATTGTGGTTTACTCGGAACAAATTGGTCGGGTCATATGTGCCCTTGATCCTAGAGAGCTTTTCACCATTGTCGCCATATGCCCCGGCCATGTGGTCCGCTTCGTCTTCGGGCATGAAGTTAACATACGCGCTTCCGGTCGCGTGCGGTTGCATCCGGTTGTAAAGTTCTCTCGCCCAGCCAATACACTCGGCATCCTTACCGGGGTCTTCCCAACGCGTATGAACATTCAAGATGAAGTGAGCAGATCTTTGAGGGTACGCTGTTGAACCAGCCTCGACGCGCGCCATAGCTCCGCCCACATGAGCAATAAAAACTTCGCATGCCGGGTCGGGAAGATTGGCAATCGCTTTCAATAGACCTGAGATTGCGTCCGAAGAAAGTTCATCGAAATCATGGCTTTTCCAATAGTTTCTGGCGCCGGGTGTCAACAACGGATCAAAAGCGGCCTGCCAGTCTACGAACTTATGCGGAGAGATTACATCGACAATCGGTTCGCCAAGCGAGCGCAATGCCGCCATAGCTTTTTCACCTTCTTCCATCGGCCCGCTATAGCACGCAGCAAAGATCAGCACCTCTCGTCCATGCCACTCAGCTGGCAGAAAAGGCAGAGGAGGCGCTTGCCGCATCACGCTCCAGACGGTCAGCTCATCCGGGGAATTGTCTGCAATGCTGGCAAATTCAGCGAGGAGCTCTGGAGCATTTTCGATCGGATGTACAATGAGACCGGACAAAACATCGGGTCCGAGTTCATGCAACTGGAACTCGAATGAGGTCACAACACCGAAGTTCCCACCCCCACCACGGATGGCCCAGAAGAGTTCCGGATGGCTTGCGGGCGAAGCGGTTACAATGGCACCGTCTGCGGTCACGACCTCCGCTGAGAGCAGGTTGTCGATCGTCATACCAAATTTTCGAGTGGTCCATCCAAAGCCGCCGCCAAGCGTGAGGCCTGCGATACCCGTAGTCGAATTGATGCCAACGGGAACGGCAAGTGCATGTGCTTGAGTTTCGCGATCTACGTCTCCCAACAACGCTCCCGGCGCAACCCGAGCGGTCTTTTTGACAGGATCGACGTGAACCGACCGCATCTGCGACAGATCAAGCATGACCGTTTCATCTGCAACTGCGTGACCCGCAATCTGATGCCCACCTGACCGAACAGACATCACGAGGCCGGCGTCCCGAACAAAGTTCACGGCCTTCTGCACATCGCTTGCCCCCAAGGCGCGGATCACGAAACCGGGGTAACGTTCGAACATACTGTTCCACGTGGTCCTAGCATCTTCATATTCAGAAGAGCCCTTCTGATAGACCCCGCCACGAAGCGACGCATCAAGAGCGCCCAACGCGTCTTGGTCCACTGTTGCCGTACCACCATCGAGTGTTTTCAGATCAAACATGCGTCAGCCTCCCTATTGTCAGGTCGGGCTTCTTGCAGGGCTGCCTCAGGTAATTGATGACTCCGTCGCGTTGTTTCGCGAAGGCGTCGCTCTGAATTAGATAAAGTGGATGCTCATCAGGCAAAAATTGCCGGATCAATCCGATCCACTGGCGTGATGACATCGGCGGGAATGTTCAGGCGTTCGGCCGCCTTTCTCAGGCTTTCCTCATCCGGGGCTTCGTACAAGCAGTACGTTTTGCGCTTATCTGCACTGAGAAACGAAAAAATCCACTCGACGCCGACTTCGTCATTGATCTCTTTGATGTGAATTTTGTCATCGTCTGTAACGTTTAGTTGCTCGGCAAAATTTCTTTCAATTATGTACCTTGGCATGAAGTCCCCCAGACCAGATTTTATACCCTAACTCGCTACTCCTTCGAGCTTTGACCTTAGGGAAACCATACCCAATTTCTGTGAAATTGCCAACGCTTCCCCTTCCAGTTGAAACGCTAGTTCCACATCAGACGGGCGGCCGCGTTGTCTTAGTGCAGTAGCATATGCCGCCTTGCTGTGCGCGACCCAAGGTGGGCATTTCATGCGCGTGTCAATTTCTATTGCCTTCTGGAACATCGTCTCAGCCGTATCCCAGTCCTTCAGAACGGTACCCAGACTTCCGAGGCGTCGCGCAGCTGCGCCAGTGCATACTGTCGTGGCCCCGGCGGTGATCGTCAGTTCTTCGTAAGGAGCAAGCATTCCATAGAGCGTCTTGGCGTGTTCCTGATGCTGAACGGCGACACATATGTCGGCCAGATATGACAAAGTCGTTGAATACATGGCGTCGGGTGGAAGATCGAAGCCATTGGCAGCCATTTCATTCAGTATTCGTTCGGCAGGTTCTTTGTATCCAAGCTCAGCAGCGATAAGACCAAAACCGGGCTTCCATGAAATGTCTTCGGGGCTGTCTGTCATCAGTTGCTTAATCACAGGCGCAACTTCGTGCAGTCGGTTTTGCTCGCGGCGGATCGTGAACATTTGAACTCCAAAGACGCCCTCAACATGCTCCCCATGGGTCTTTCGACCGATTTTCACCGCTTCGGTGGCGTGTTTTTCAGCTTGCTCAAAATCGCCGTCCATAATTGCAACCATCGCGCGTGCGTGTTTCTGAACCCAATAGAGCTGCAGATGATTGTCCTTTTCCGAAATCTCGGTAAGCAAACCCAGAGAATGGTCCATCAACTCCCGGTCGGCCATCTCGGCGCCTACAAACAAGCTCAGGGTGCGATCCCGCCCTTGATCGATACTACCAAGATGCTCGGCCACACCATGCATGGCCTCCAGATTTTCGCGCCAGTGGTGGGCTTCTCTTCCCTTCCGCGCAACGAATGGGGCCCCAAAATGCATCATCATTACCGAGAACTGGGATTTATAATCACCCAGTTTTGCGGCCAACTCCATGGACTGCTGACCGAAACGCGCACCTTCGGAAAACTGACCGACGAACATGTGGGCGCGCGCAAGTTGGCTCATCAATCTACACCGGCGGACTTCATCATCATCAGGCAAATCCTTCAGCGCATTATTGCAGAGATCGATTGCTTCACCGTGCCTCTCGCTAGACATCATACATGAGTCAGCGAAGTGGTTGGCTGCATCGGCGGCTAACTCCACATTGTGCACTGCCCG
Source organism: Ruegeria sp. BHSB064 (assembly GCF_059613205.1). Classification (NCBI taxonomy): domain Bacteria; kingdom Pseudomonadati; phylum Pseudomonadota; class Alphaproteobacteria; order Rhodobacterales; family Roseobacteraceae; genus Ruegeria; species Ruegeria sp. BHSB064. The sequence goes on along the minus strand of NZ_JBXWSB010000034.1, from coordinate 30,797 downwards.
GGCCGCGTTTGAAGCGTCCTTCAGAACCGCTATCCCTTCAGGCAATTGGCCCAGGCTGTCATGGCTGCGGCCAACCAGGATCTTGCTTTTGATCAATTCTGAATCGGAGTCTGAGCCCAGGTTTTCAGCAGCCCGTAGAGTTTCCTTGGCGTTGGTCATCGCCTCCTGGCTGGCAGATCGCGCCAAGGCCATTTCTGTCGCAATCTGCCATTTTTCAAACGCTGCCCTCCAATCCTCAGCTTCTGAAAGGTGGCGAGCGATCAGTTCGGGACGACGCTCGATCTCAGCGGACCTTGTCCGTATCAACGCACGTGCCACGTCTGCGTGTTGCCGTTTCCGAGTCGAGCTCAGCATGGACTGATAGGCGGTATCGCGGATGAGGGCGTGCCGGAATACAAAATGCCCACGATTGTGTCCGCTTTCAAAGATTATGCCGGTTCGAGAAAGCTCTTCGAGGCGTTTGTGGATATCAGAATCTGCAAGACGCATCGCTGCATTCAATATGCTCGGCTCAAACTCTCGGCCAATAACAGAACCTGTAAGTGCGACTTGTTTAGCCTCGGGCGAAACCGCATCGAGACGTGCCATCAACGCGCCTTTCAATGACGAGGGTATGTGGATTTGTCCGTGCTCTCCTGCCTCGACAATCGCTCGGGTTAATTCTTCCACGAACAAAGGTACACCGTCTGTCTTCTCAATGATTGTAGCGATCAGGGCATCGTCCGGTTTCTTCCCGGTAATGTTTTCGACAAGGTGTGAGACATGCGCAGAATCGAACCTGCGCAATACAAGAGACTGAACGTGCGTGTCCCCATCGTCTCGGGCCAATTCCCACCCGGGCCTGTGGGTTATCAGGATCATCAGCGGAAGATCGGTGCATATCGACTTAAACCGCTCCAACAAGGCTTGGGTGGAAGGATCGATCCAATGAGCATCTTCGACGCACAGAATAACCGGGCGCACGTTTGATCGCACTTGCACAGTGTGGATCAAAGTTTGGATTGTTATGTCGCGCTGCTCCTGCGGTGACATCTCGAGCACCGTTCGGGCGAGCGCACTTCGGGGTGCGACCAACGCTGCAAAAACAGGCAGAGCTTGTTCCCAGTCCAGTCCGGGCCGCGCTTCAAGCATCTTCCTGACATGTTCGAGGATCAGATTGTCGTCGAAGTCCGGTTCGACCTCAGCGTCTTGGGAAATTCGATGGGCAACCGGATGAAATGGGCTACTGCTGAGGTAAGGGGAACAGTTCAGTCTTATGACATCGGCTTGGTCGTTTACGGCGATGTCAGCAAGAAATTCCTCTGTAAGTCGCGATTTTCCAATCCCGGCTTCACCGGACAGCAGAACAACCTCTCCGTGACCATTCTGAGCACGTTGCCATGATTGCAGTAGTATCCCTTTTTCGTAGTCGCGGCCAATCATCGCGCTGGCGGTATCGTCGCGATGTGAAGCTCGAAACCGGCTTTCCGCATTGCGTTCCGACACCACTTTCAACAGGGTACGCGGTTCAGCGAAACCCTTTAACTCTTTCTTTCCAAGGGATTTATACTCAAATATCCTATGCAGAGCTGTCTCGGTTTCCTCTGCCGGTAAAACGACCGAGTTTGGTTCTGCATGTTCTTGAATCCTCGCTGCAAGATTGACAACCGGACCGGTCATGGCCCCTTCCTCATATGTGTTTTCACCGATGGTGTCGCCTACCACGACATCGCCGCTTGCAACGCCCAGCCTCACCGACAAACACTCTTCGTCTGGTGTTTTGAGCTCCCTAACGCGACGAACGGCCTCGAGACCGGCATTTATCGCCCGAATTGCGTGATCTTCGTAAGCCCGCGGCCAGCCAAAAAACACGAGAAGGCCGTCGCCCAAGTATTTTGCAACGTAGCCACCGTATCGACTTACGGCTCCAGCCACAGCATCTTGGTAGTTTTGCAGCAATTCCCGCATATCTTCAGGATCAAAACGATTGGTAAGTTCGGTGGAACCAACTAGATCGGCAAACAAGACCGTTACGTGACGCCTTTCTGCAGTGGCCGGTTCACTAGGCTTCCTTTTGAGCAGATCGTCTTTATTCGCTATCTCCGAAGTAGTTGCTTGTTTCTGAGTTACTTGTGGCGACGAAGTTGCCTGCTGCAGGCTGACTAGCTTGTGAATTGCAGCGAGGATGATTTTCCGGTGACCCAGACTTACCCCAAGCTCTTTTAAGTCGTCGCCAGACAATAGTGGCAGAACACGCGCATCAATATCGTTTTCCGCAAATGCATCTGCGTACTGACTCAGTTCGAGATCTTGTAACCACTGGTCTATTTCAACTGACATCCTTGGATCATGCTGAGATACGCGTCACTAATCAACAATCCGCTTTCAAAGCGGGCTGACTATTCAATGTGTAGCTTCAGTATCAATCAATCAGCCGGCTGCCCGACAAGTTTGGCTATTGCAATAGCATTCCAGATCTGTGCCACCAGCTGATTGGATGTAGGAATACGGTGTTTTTCCTTTAAAAACAGTTTCTTTCGCAAATGTGGAGATTCAACAAATTTTTACCAAAGACCGCATTGATCGTCTTGCCCCGTTTCAGTGGACGGTTTGAGAGGATCCGACTGATCGATCTTCGAAGTCAGCCGGACTTACGTTGCCAAGATATCCATGGCGACGCTTTCGATTGTAGAACACTTCAATATACTCGAACAGGTCGGCACGTGTTTCATCTCTGGCGCGGTAGCGTACGCGGTTTACACGTTCGCGTTTGAGAACGCCGAAGAAGCTTTCGACGACGGCGTTGTCATGCAATTCGCTGCCGCACTCATGCTGCATTCGATGCCATGCCGGGCAAGTTCCTCTCGAAAGTCGCCACTTAGGCGGGGGGTGATATTCCACTCAACATTTCCCCAGATTGCCCAACTTTTAGCACTCCGCCTTTCGCCACCTCGACATAGACACCCATGTCCATATGACCCATAAACTTCCTAATGAGGTAGGGTATTTTCAAGTCGCGCTCGGTCGTTTCCGGGTTCACTTCAGTGGCCGCACACCTTTTCGTACGTGAGAGTATCTTTAACTCGACATCGCCAAATCTGAAAACTGATCCAACTGCATCCAACTCGGAAAACGAAGGTAAACCATCTATCTCTATATTCGCCCGGAAGCGCGCTGGATGGATATCCACGTTCAGTTTTTCACCCAACTTTTCCACAGATGCCAGATTCAAAACGGATATCGCGTTCATCATTTTAGGTGATACGACCGACACATCTGTAAAACGATGAGGAGCAGACGAAACGAAATTTGGCGGTTCGGGATCTCTTAAGCCGATCTCTGATGAAAGGAAATTTGACGCATTTCTCCGATCTTCTGCTGCTAGCATAATAAAGCTACGTGTTTTGCCGTTCGCTTTGATCGCAAGAACTTGGGTCTCAATATCAAAATTCGTCTGAATACCTGCCAGTGCAGCCTCATTCAACAAAACGACAAAGCGGTCTTTCGGAAGCGGCTGCGGGTTCTGCACGTCGAAACCGGAGTTGTACCGAGCAAATCCGAACAGACGGTCACCTGGAATGCCATCTCCAGCACGCAGCGTTACAGTTTGCAGGTGCTCGGCGCTCAAACCTTTAATTGGGTAGCGGTTCAATCTGACGATAGAGAGAGTTTTCATACGTCTGCACCTGACCAAACGAGTTATGCACGATCCCGAGTTGTGCGTGCTGTTTGAAACTATCTCCAATTCTCTTAGGTATCGACCAAATAATCTGTGAATGCTTCGGCAGCGGGTTCGCTAAACGTGTTGGTCGCATGATGGCCGCCATAATGGGCTGCACCAGTTTTTGTCGATTTGGCCATTTAAAACTTTATTGCTGAAAATAGAGGCGCATCAAAGAAAGCGAACAATTTCTTTTAAAATCAGCCGTTAAGAAGCAAGGTCAGCGATCTTCCCTGCTCATTTGAGGTACGAACCTCAGATATTTCTGGACTTGAGGTGCGTACCTCAAATAGCTTTGGAGGTATGCCGCGATTCGCACATCCTCGATTGACGGCGCAAAAAGGGAGGAATGGATGACTTACACAAAACTGGCCTCGGCCAGCGCAATAGTCCTTGCCGCTACTACTCTTTCTACCAAGGCAAATGCTGAAGATCTGACGCTTTGTTGGGCTGCATGGGACCCGGCTAACGCGCTTGTTGAGCTATCAAAAGAATTCGAAGCAGAATCCGGCCATACAATGAACTTTGAATTTGTTCCCTGGCCAAATTTTGCGGACCGTATGCTGAACGAGCTGAACTCTGGGGGTAAGCTCTGCGACCTACTGATCGGTGACAGCCAATGGATCGGTGGTGGCGCTGAAAACGGTCACTATGTCAAACTGAACGACTTCTTTGATGCTGAAGGCATCAGCATGGACGATTTCGCGCCGGCCACTGTTTACGCTTACTCGACCTGGCCCAAGGGTACGCCAAACTACTACGCGCTGCCTGCGATGGGCGATGCAAACGGCTGGTTCTATCGCAAGGACTGGTTCGAAAACCCCGAAATCCAAGCCGCATACAAAGAAGCAACGGGTCAGGACTTACGTGAACCTCAGTCTCAGAAAGAGTTGTTGCAGATCGCGCAGTTCTTCCAGGGCCGTGAGATCGACGGCAAGACAGTCTACGGGGCAGCTATCTTTACCGAGCGCGGCTCGGAAGGGATCACCATGGGTGTGACCGGAGCGCTGTATCCTTGGGGCTTCAAATACGAGAACACCCCGGGCTCTTATGACATGGAAGGCGCCGTAAACTCACCCGAAGCGGTAGAGGCGCTGGAATTCTATAAGGAATTCTACGAAACGGCGACGCCTCCGGGATATACCAACTCTTACATGGGTGAGAGCTTGGACGCCTTCAAATCCGGTCAGGTCGCCATGGCGATGAACTGGTTTGCGTTCTTCCCGGGGCTCTATGCCGACCCCAATACCGGTGGTGACAAGATCGACTTTTTCGTGAACCCACCGCAAAATCAGGCAGGTTCGACACTGGGCGGACAAGGTATCTCTGTTGTCAGCTACTCTGATAAACAGGATGCCGCACTTGAGTACATCAAGTGGTTCGCGCAGCCTGAAGTTCAGGCCAAATGGTGGGAGCTAGGCGGCTACTCGGCGCATAACTCTGTGCTGGAAGATCCTGGTTTCGTGGACAGCCAACCGTTTGCCGGTGACTTCCTTGAAGCAATGGCTGGGGTTCAAGACTTCTGGCAAGAGCCTGCCTATGCAGAACTCCTGCTGGCCATGCAGAAACGTATCCACGACTACGTCGTTGCTGATCAAGGTACAGCTCAGGAAGCGCTTAATCTTCTGATCGAAGATTGGACGGAAGTCTTCGAAGACGAAGGCAAGCTGTAGTCCGGACACAGGCAGGAGCGGGCGCAATCCCGCTCCACCTTCACCCGTGAGTCCTAAACCAACAAGAACTGGCAAAGAGATGTCTGACCGGACCGTAGATCGCGTTGCCCAGGCAACGCCCGAGCGAGTTGCGCGAAAAATCCGAGGTTTATCCGACCGCGCGATCGCCTGGATATTCATCTCCCCAACGATATTCCTATTGCTGGCGATCAACATCTTTCCGTTGATCTGGACTATCCAACTGAGCTTTACCAACTACAAGGCCAACAGGATCGGGCGTGAAGTCAAAGATGTCGGGCTCAGGAATTACGAGCGTATTCTGACAGACTCGGATACCTGGCTGAATATGCAGGCGACGGCGCATTTCCTGTTCTGGACGATCTTTTTCCAGGTCCTGATCGGGTTTACTCTGGCCTGGCTGATCAACAAGAAATTCAAGGGCAACGATCTTTGGACCACGATCATCGTGCTGCCGATGATGTTGTCTCCTGCAGTCGTCGGGAACTTCTGGAAGTTCTTGTATCAACCTCAAATCGGGTTGTTTAACTACATCGTGTCATGGTTCACAGGCAAAGGCCCGTCGAGTTTTGAAATGCTGGGATCCGTCACGTTGGCCCCTTGGGCGATCGTGATTGTCGACACCTGGATGTGGACGCCATTCGTGATGCTAATCTGTCTGGCCGGGCTGCGCAGCATTCCCGATTACATCTACGAGGCGGCTGAGATCGACAGGGCCAGCAAGCTGCGGCAGTTCTTCACAATCACTATCCCGATGGTGCTGCCATTCCTGATGCTCGCAGTGCTGTTTCGAGGGATCGAGAACTTCAAGATGTTCGACCTGGTGGTTCAGCTGACCGGCGGAGGGCCCGGTTCTGTAACGGAACTCACCTCAATCAATCTCAAGCGGGAGGCGTTTGAGAAGTGGCGTACCGGCTACGCCTCGGCCTATGCGATCATCCTTTTTGTCACCGTGTTCGGCCTTGCGTCGATCTACGTCAAAGCCCTGAACAAGGTGAAACAGAGATGAGTAGTTTTTCCGTCACCGAACCTTCGAACCGGTCCAAGTGGATCGCAGGCTTTCTGGTCATCGGCTATGCGCTGATCACGATGATCCCACTTGTATGGATCTTGCTGACAGGTTTCAAATCTCCGGCCGATGCGATCAGCTACCCACCCAAAGTGGTCTTTGACCCAACGCTTGAAGGCTACGTCAACCTGTTCACCACACGCACGCGGCAGACGCAGGAGTTTCTGGAAGCGAACCCGCCGCAGAACTGGGCCGATGAGATCGTGCGCCAATACGACATGGTGATTGTCGGGCCATCAAAGTTTGGCGAGCGCTTTTTGAATTCGGTTATCATCGGGTTTGGCTCGACGTTTTTGAGTATCTTCCTTGGTACACTGGCCGCCTATGCGTTCAGCAGGTTCAAGGTCCCGCTCAAGGACGACCTTCTGTTCTTCATCCTGAGTACAAGGATGATGCCACCAGTCGCTGTCGCCATCCCAATCTTCCTGATGTTCAGAAACCTTGGATTAAGCGACACGCATCTGGGAATGATCCTGCTGTATACGGGCGTGAATATTTCCTTGGCGGTTTGGTTGCTAAAAGGCTTCATCGACGAAATCCCAAGAGAGTACGAAGAAGCCGCTCTAATAGATGGCTACACACGATTTCAGGCGTTTTACAAAGTGGTGCTGCCGCAAGCCGCGACCGGCATAGCCTCAACTGCAATCTTCTGCCTGATCTTTGCTTGGAATGAGTACGCGTTTGCCGTGCTGCTGACATCCGCGAATGCGCAGACTGCACCACCGTTCATCCCGACCATTATCGGCATTGGCGGCCTGGACTGGCCTGCAGTGGCGGCAGGTGCCACGATCTTCCTGATCCCTGTCATGATTTTCACCATCCTGATGCGCAAACACCTGCTGCGTGGGATCACATTCGGAGCCGTGCGCAAATGAGCGAGTTTCTTACCGGATTGATGCGATTTCGCCGAGGCCCATGGGAGATGGTCGCGACCATCCTGATCGCTCTGGGTGTCTTCATGCTGATGCAACCCTTTGTCCTTTGGGCCTTCACATATTCTTTCATCGTCACGCTGATCGGAACCGTCATGTTCATCATCGTCAGCCATTTCCCGGAGTAGAAATGGCCCAGATCGTAGTCAAAAACGTAAAGAAGATGTTCGGCGATTTCACGGCTGTCCGCGAAAGCTCGTTCACGATTGAAGACGGTGAGTTTTTCATGTTGCTGGGGCCATCCGGCTGCGGAAAGACGACAACGCTGCGAATGATCGCGGGGTTGGAGCTGCCAACGTCGGGTGAAATCTACCTGGACGGCGAAGAGATCAGCCAGCGACCCCCATCAGAGCGAGACATTGCATTCGTGTTCCAGATGTTTGCGCTGTATCCTCACATGAACGTTCGCAAAAATATCAGCTATCCCCTGATATCGCAGGGTATGCCGCGTGCTGCTGTCAAAGCCAAAGTAGAGGAAGTCGCGGGAATTCTGGGGATCAACGACATCCTCGATAGCCCGGTAGGTGGACTGTCAGGTGGCGACAGGCAGCGTGTGGCGCTGGGGCGCGCGATTGTTCGCGAACCCAAGGCGTTCATGATGGACGAACCCCTTGGTGCCTTGGATGCCGAATTTCGGGAGCACATGGCCGAAGAATTGCGCGCGCTTCATGACCGTATGGGCGCAACCACTGTTTACGTCACACACGATCAGTTGGAAGCCATGCAAATGGGCGACAAGATCGTAGTGATGAACAACGCTGTGATCGAGCAATTCGGCACACCTCAGGAAATCTACGACAAACCAGCCACAATGTTCGTTGCAGATTTTATCGGGTCTCCTTCGATGAACTTCCTGCGGTTTCAAGGAAAGATCGCGCCTGGCTCGGAAATGGTTCGACTGAATGGCCATGACGAAGCCGTACCCAAACTGATGGAAGGGGCGCAAGGCGACTTGGTTTTCGGCGTTCGCCCCGAACATGTTTTTCTATCAGACGACAGCGCCTACCGGGCCAAGGTCCTGGCCGCAGAATATCTTGGAACCACCCAGATCGTGACGCTGCAAAGCCCGAACGGAGAGCTGAAAGCCCGGATTGATGCCCGCGAAGTCGTTAATCCTGGCGAGACAGTAGGATTGGAATTCCGCTCTACCGCAGTAACTCTATTTGAAGAGTCTACCGGGCGCGCGTTGAGGTCCGCTCTGAACGACGAGGTACTAAGCAATGGCTGAAGTCGTGTTGGAGAACATCTCGAAGTCCTTCGGCAACCTTAGAGCGGTGGATGACATCTCAATGACCATCCCCAACGGTGCCTTTGTGGTGTTGCTGGGGCCAACCGGCGCGGGAAAAACAACGACGCTGAGGTTGATATCGGGACTTGAAAAACTGGATTCAGGAACGGTGCGCATTGCCGGGCGTGACGTCGGAATAGATACACCTGCCCAACGCGATGTGGCGATGGTCTTCCAGCAATACTCGCTGTACCCCCATATGACAGTGCGTGAGAACCTGTCTTTCCCTCTGCGGTCGCCGATCCTGAAGACGCCAGAGGATGAGATCACGAGAAAGGTTAACGAAGTCGCTGAGATCCTGCAGATTCCGCACAAGCTGGACAACAAAGCCACCGAACTGTCTGGCGGCGAAATGCAGCGCGTTTCAATCGGACGTGCGCTTGTGCGTGACCCACAGATTTTTCTGATGGATGAACCGCTCAGCTCTTTGGACGCCAAGCTTCGGGCGGATTTGCGGGTCGAGCTGAAAAGGATTCAGGCCGATCTGGGGTCAACCTTGCTCTACGTGACCCACGATCAGGTCGAAGCCATGACAATGGCGACGCATATCGGCGTTTTGGAGAACGGCCGGTTGGTACAGTACGGAACACCTCGGGATATCTACGAAAACCCGGGCAGTGTTTACGTAGCCAGCCGGTTGGGTCTGCCGCGAATAAACATCCTGCCTTCCGAGTTGTTCGGAGGCGATCACAAAGGCCCACAGATTGGTCTTCGCCCGGAAAACATCATTGAAGGCGAGGGCAGTGAAGCGCGTGTCATACGTGCCGAACATCTGGGCGACCAAACACGGCTGCACCTGGACCTGAATGGCCACCCGGTTGTCACCCTGATTGATGTTCATCAGGATTACCCCTCTGGAAAAATTATAAAAATCCGCCCCCACAACCCCTTGTATTTTGACGCGTCCGGCGCGCGCGTGAATTAAGGAGCAAAAGCATGGCCCAGTTCCTCAACACAAAAGAAACCCTGGTAACCGAGGCGATAGACGGCCTTTTGGCTTCCTCCGGCGGGCAGCTTACACGGCTGGACGGATACCCGCATATCAAGGTTGTCTACCGGTCGGATTGGGACAAGTCGAAAGTCGCACTGGTTTCCGGCGGAGGGTCTGGTCACGAGCCCGCCCATGCAGGTTTCGTTGGCGCCGGTATGTTGACAGCCGCGGTCTGCGGCGAAGTTTTCGCCTCACCTTCGGTCGAGGCGGTTCTGGCGGGTATTCTAGCTGTCACGGGAGAGGCCGGGTGCTTGCTTATTGTCAAGAATTACACTGGCGATCGATTGAACTTTGGATTGGCAGCTGAACGCGCCCGTGCATTGGGCCGCAAGGTTGAAATGGTCGTTGTCGATGATGACATCGCTCTGCCCGACCTTCCGCAACCACGTGGTGTCGCGGGTACGTTGTTCGTGCACAAAATTGCCGGAGCGCTTGCTGAAGGGGGTGCCGATTTGGACACCGTTACAAAAGCAGCAAGAAGTACCATAGCAAAGGTTGTCAGCATCGGTATGAGCCTGGACACCTGTACCGTTCCCGGATCTCCAAAAGAAGATCGGATCGCACCCGGTAAAGCGGAACTCGGCTTGGGCATCCACGGCGAGCCCGGTGTACAACAAGTCGAGTTCTCAAATGCCGTATCGGCTATGTCCACAGTAGTGGAGAAGCTGAAGCAAAGGGTGGGTGCCGGGGATTGTGTAGCCTTGGTCAACAACCTGGGCTCTACAACTCCGCTGGAAATGGCTGTCCTCACGCATGCGTTGTCTGAAACTGGTATTGCCCACCATGTCATTGGCCCGGCACCAATGATGACGTCGCTGGATATGCACGGATTTTCGGTTTCCATTCTGCCAGTGGATCAGGACGATTTGTCAGCTCTTGAAGCGCCCGTTGATCTGGCCGCATGGCCCGGGGTCAATTCCATCGACCCGATCAAAGTATCGCCATTGCCTGATGGCCTGACCCCAATCGATCCAATCCCTTCAAACAATCCCACTACAAGAGAAACGATCACCCGATTATCTGAGCTGCTCATCAACGCAGAGAAGACTCTGAACGAGTTGGACGCAAAGTCCGGAGATGGCGATACAGGAAGCACACTGGCCACAGCCGCAAGAGCATTGCAAGGTAGCCTTGACCGCATGCCTCTTGCTGATCTGACGCAACTGTTTCCGGCGTTGGGCAACGAGTTAAGCCAGACAATGGGCGGATCGTCCGGTGTGATACTCGCAATCTTCTTCAATGCAGCCGGAGATGCCTGTGCAAGCGGAGCTTCGGTATCGAAGTCTCTGGTCGAGGGCCTGAATCGCGTGAGCCAGGTTGGGGGTGCCAAGGTCGGTGACCGGACAATGATTGACGCTCTGGCACCTGCACTTGCCGCCCTCCCGTCTGGACTGACCTATGCGGCCGAGGCTGCCCGCGAAGGCGCAAATAACACTGCAAATATTCGGCGTGCGAAGGCGGGCCGGGCAGCCTATGTTCCCGAAGAAAACCTAGTTGGACATAACGATCCCGGCGCTGAAGCTGTTGCTTTGTTGTTTGAAGGCTTAGCGCGGGAGATTGAGGGCTGAAGAACACGTGGAAGATCAAAAACAAAAATTAGAATTGGTGAAAAAGCCAACCGTCAACGACCTTGCGCGCGTCGCCGGTGTCAGTCTGGCGACTGTTGACCGGGTCTTGAACAGACGCCCCGGCGTGCGGGCCGTTACCGTACAGAAAGTGCAAAAGGCAATTGATGAGCTGGGGTATGTGCGCGACACCGCTGCGGCCAACCTTGCGCGAAACCGAGTTTACAACTTCCTCTTTGTTCTGCCGGACACGGACAACGAGTTTGTGGAGGCAATCAGCAGTCAGATCGCAGAACAGTCACGTGACCAGTTTATCGAGCGAACTCGTATTGCGATAAAAAAGGTAGCTCCGTTTGAGCCGCAAGATATCGTCAATATTTTGGATGCTGTCGACAGTTCGGATGTTGACGGCGTTGCCGTTTTTGGGCCCGAAACACCTTCTGTTCGTGATGCTGTAAAAAGGCTCAGGGACAAAGGCGTTCCGGTGGTTGCGTTGGTGTCTGACTTGCCCAGTTCTGAGCGAGACCACTTTGTGGGAATTGACAACGTTTCGGCAGGACGAACCGCCGCTCAGCTGATGGGCAGATTTGTCCATCGCAAAGGCAAGCTCTTGGTTCTTACAGGATCCCGTTTGGCGCGTGACCATCTGGAGCGTCGTCAAGGCTTTGACCTTGTTGTGGCTGAGGAATTTCCGCACCTCCAAGTCGTAGCATCTGTCGAGGGCCGGGATGACCCTGATCTGATTTACAAGATGATGCCCGAAATCTTTGAAACCTATCCGGATCTGGTCGGAATATACTCGTCAGCAGCAGGCAATGCGGGTTTGGTTCAATTTCTTTCCGAGAACAAACTCAGCAAAGATCTGGTGATCATAGCCCATGAGCTTACTCCGCTCAGTCGGGAGGCGCTTAGGCTTGGCACATTTGATGCCTTAATCTCGCAAGACACTGGGCACATCGTTCGTTCTGCCGTCCGTCTATTGCGTGCAACTTCGGACAAGGTTCCGTTCAACAAAGCCCAGGAACGCATCCGCATCGACATCTATCTGAAAGACAATTTACCGCCATAGGGGCTCAGGTTTTGGGGAGGAAATCTTATGAAGACGATCAAAGGTCCAGCTTTGTTTCTTGCGCAATTCGCGGGGGACGAAGCGCCGTTCAATTCGTGGGACGCGATCACAAAATGGGCGGCTGATTGTGGATACAAAGGCGTTCAGGTTCCCAGTTGGGATGGTCGGTTGTTCGACCTGGAACAAGCCGCGTCCAGCACCGGTTATTGCGAAGACTTCAAAGGCAAAGCCGAGGAAAATGGTGTCGAAGTCACTGAACTTTCAACGCACCTTCAGGGCCAGCTTGTGGCCGTTCACCCGGCCTATGACAGCGCGTTTGACGGCTTTGCAGCCGAAAGCGTCCGGGGGAACCCGAAAGCCCGGCAAGAATGGGCCGTAGACCAGGTAAAAAAAGCGCTATCTGCGTCGAAAAATTTGGGCATTTCAGCGCATGCGACATTCTCAGGCGCGCTGGCATGGCCATATGTCTATCCTTGGCCGCAGCGCCCTGCCGGCTTGATTGAAACGGCATTTGATGAGCTTGCGCGCCGTTGGGTGCCCATCCTGAATCACGCCGATGAATGCGGTGTCGATGTCTGCTACGAAATCCACCCCGGAGAGGACCTCCACGATGGTGTGACCTACGAGATGTTTCTCGAACGGACAGGCAATCACCCACGGGCCTGTATGCTGTACGACCCGTCGCATTACGTGCTGCAATGCCTCGACTATCTGGACAATATCGACATCTACAAAGATCGGATCCGGATGTTCCATGTCAAAGATGCCGAGTTTAACCCAACCGGCCGGCAGGGTGTTTATTCCGGGTATCAAAGCTGGGTCGATCGTGCCGGGCGCTTCCGGTCGCTTGGTGATGGCCAAGTGGATTTCGGTGCGGTGTTTTCAAAAATGGCGGCGAATGACTTTGATGGCTGGGCCGTTGTCGAATGGGAATGCTGCCTCAAACACCCCGAGGACGGGGCGCGTGAAGGCGCTCAATTTGTGTCCGATCACATCATCCGTGTGACCGAAAAAGCCTTTGATGATTTCGCTGACGGTGGCGCAGACGAAGCCGCCAATCGTAAAATGCTGGGGATTGAGTAATGGTCACAGGACGCAGTGAAGAAACCTCAGGACGCATTCGGCTTGGTATGGTTGGCGGCGGAAACGACGCATTCATAGGCGGCGTTCACCGCATAGCCGCACGACTGGACGACAAGTTCGAGCTGGTTGCTGGCGCTTTGTCTTCGACGCCAGAGAAATCTCTTGAAAGTGGTCAGGCATTGGGGCTCGAACGGGTCTATGAAGACTTCAAACAAATGGCAATCAGGGAGGCCCGGTTGAAATCTGGGATCGAGGCCGTCTCAATCGTCACGCCAAATAACGTTCATTATGCCGCCGCGCGCGAGTTCCTGAAACGCGGTATTCATGTAATATGTGACAAGCCACTCACCTCAACCCTTGCCGATGCAAAAAAGCTGGTCAAAGCAGCAGAAAGCGCGAATGCCCTATTCATTTTGACCCATAATTACACGGGCTATCCGATGGTTCGTCAGGCGCGTGAAATGGTTGCCAACGGCGATATTGGCAAGATCCGCGTGGTTCAGGTTGAATACCCGCAGGATTGGCTGACCGAGCAGCAGGATTTCAAACAGGCGGAATGGCGAACCGATCCCGAACGCTCGGGCGCGGGTGGATCAACCGGTGACATCGGGACCCACGCATACAACCTTGCCTGCTTTGTAACCGGGCTGACAGCGGAGAGCCTGGCGGCAGACTTGCAGGCCTTTGTGCCGGGGCGCAAAGTCGATGACAACGCGCACGTCTTGCTGCGCTTCGAAGGCGGAGCGCGCGGTATGCTGTGGTCTTCTCAGGTGGCTCCCGGCAATGAAAACGCACTTCGTTTGCGCGTCTATGGCGAAAAAGGTGGGTTGGAGTGGTCTCAGGAAGATCCAAATTACCTGTGGTTCACACCATACAACGAACCAAAGCGTCTGATCACTCGAAATGGAGCTGGAGCCGGAGATGCTGCCAATCGGTTGAGCAGAGTTCCTCCGGGACATCCCGAAGGGTATCTTGAGGGGTTCGCGAATATCTATGGGGAGGCTGCGGAGGCGATCCAAGCGTTCCGAAATGGGATTTCACCTGACGCGTCGGTTGTTTATCCAACGGTCCACGATGGGCTCAATGGTGTTAAATTTGTTGCCGCGTGCGTGCAAAGCTCTTCAAAGAATGCGGCTTGGGTCAACTTAACTTAAAATCTTGCTTTGGGCATAGGGCAGACATCTTGGAAAGCAGCGTGGGGGGCTTGTCAGAAGAACTTTGCTTGGGCGGGTCGAGGTGTTGCGTCGCTTTTGCCCATGACCAGACCTGCCTTCTTCAAATACTTTTAATACCAGCCCCGAGATCATCCGCTTTGCGGTGATGCTGTACATCCGTTTCCCGCTCTCGCTTCGAAGTGTCGAAAATCTGTTGCACGAGCGAGGCATCGGCGTGTGCCACGAAACTGTCCGATATTGGTGCAAAAGGTTTGGCCCGATGTTTGCTGCTGAGATAAGACGAACGCACGATGCAGCTGCGCGCATTTGGCAGCAAACTGAGACTGGTTGGAATTTGTCTGACAGCACCGCCACCGAAGCCGATAATTTTTTTTGACCAGCGATTTGAAGTATCGTATTCACCGGGCACGAACGGCCCGTCTTTGCCAGAATCCCGGTGTCCCCTCCAGTGCCGATCAGATCATCTTATCTGATAATAGAACGACAGTTTTCGACTGACGCCGCCGGGCGGGAGGGGGAAAGGTGCGGCGGTTCGGACCTGTTCCTTTGCGGCACGTTCTATGTCGGGTGAACCAGAGCTTTCGACGATATCGACCCAAGCCAGCGAACCATCGGGATCAATCTGAAAAAACACGCGCGCATATCCGCGCGCAGCGACGTAGACGATTGGAGCCCGGTTCAGATGAACCAGAACCTCTCCGGCATAGTTTGTTGTATCCGAATTGCCCGGACCCCGCCCCCCAGCCCGATTGCTGCCTCTGCTTTGTCGGAAAACGTCCACACCTTCGCGTTTGAAGGCCGTGAGAGGTGACTCAATCGTCTGTTCGGGAAAGCGCAGATTGTCGAAGTTTCTAAAAGCTTCCAGTGATCTAGGTTGCGTTGGTTGCGCATTGCGGTTCGGTGGCCGCGGTCGAAGTGACGATGCAGGGGCCTGATCCGTTTGCTCTGTTTCCACTTCGGGAAGAGGCACATCAGCGTCATCTTCCAGGGCGGGCAGGGCTGTATCCGGTGTCACGGGCTCGATGGTTTCAACCTCTTCGGTGTCGACCGGAGGTAGCTCGGGTGGCAAAGCGGCAAGCTGTACGTCATTTACCGGTTCTTGGGCAGAATAGGGTTCGACCGGGGAAAGGATTTGATCGGGCGTTGCTTCCGGGTTTTCGGTCGCGGTGTCGGACCCTGCAGCTTCAGCGCTTTCACCATTGTCATCAAGGCCTTGTTCCACAGGTTCGGTGACGGCTTCGTCGGGTGCTCTGGGCTGAATGATCGACGAGTCGCCGGTATCGGGCGCATAGGTTTGCTTTGGGTCGGGCGACGCGACACGGGCATCGCTTGTGGGAATTTCAGCCTCGCGCGGCTCAATTGGCGGTTCTTCTGGCGGGGGCGGGGCTTCGGTCAGTTCCGGCTGAACGGGTTCAAGCCTGGTATCGACAAACTCTTCGAACGTGTTGCTTAGCTCGACTATGTCAGTGCGGCTTTCCTCTGTGGATTGGTTTGACAGGGTTGGCACTGTCAAGCTCAGGCCCCCCAAGTGCACCAGCACAGAAACCGAGATCGCAAGGATTGCGACAAAAATAGACCGCCTGATCATTCGAGGGCCTGTTCTGTCACCAGAAAAACAGACGGCGCGCCTAACCGCCGCAGATTGCTGGTTATCTCCATCAACAATGGGGCAGGTGCATTTCTATCCGGCACGATCCGCACAGGCCCGCCATTTTGGCCTTCCATGAATGCTTCGGCGTTTATCGGTCGGCCACGAAAGGTCAACGCCCCATCCTGATGAAGGACAAGCGCATCTGGCGGCTCCCGACCTTCAAGATCTGCGGTGTTCACCAAGTCCAGATCGGAATCCAAAGGGGGTGCTATCGTGCCCGCGATCAAAAAAAAGATCAGAATGAGGAAGACGACATTGATCAGCGGAATAGTTGAATCGCGGCGTCGGCTGGGTCGGATGTGGCGGATCATCGACTTACTCCAACACGCTAACCGTCAGACCTTCGCGACCGCGCAGCCGAACAAGAAGATCCACAAGGCGTTGTGCGGAAGTGTCGTCATCAAGGCTGACCAGAACCTGACCGATCAGGGTTTGCTCGGCCAAGTCGTCAAGCGACATGGGCTGGCCATTCAGAACTGTCCGCGTGGCACCAAGCTGAACAAAAAAGCGCTCGGTCGGCTCTGCGGCGCTTGACCCGCCCGCAGCCGCACTGCTGAGTTCAATCTCGCTGAACCGTGAAAAGGTCGAGGACAGCATGAAAAACAGCAAAAGCAGAAAGATCACGTCGATCAGGGGCGTCATCGACATGCGCCGCCGGACAAATGGCGCGGTGTTACGCATGTTCCGGTGCAACTGAAACCGCGTCGGTTCCAACTGCGCTTGTTATTGAGGGCCCCGGCACCAGAACCGTGCGCAACGCCTTGTCCGCAAAAACACGCTCGCGCGCGGTGCGACTTTCCAGCCAGGACAAAACCATCGAAGTCGGCATTGCAACGGCCAGACCCACGGCGGTAGTTATCAGAGCCACCCAGATGCCACCGGCCAGAACCGATGGATCAACTGATGACCCTGCAGCTTGCAGGCTTTGGAATGCGCTGATCATGCCCAGAACCGTGCCAAAAAGACCCAACAAGGGTGCAAGCTGTGCCACTGTGTCCAGCAAGCGGAATCCACGCTCTAACCCGGCGAGCACCAATCCCGCCTCGGCATCCAGCCTGTCATCGGCCCCGGGCACGCCCGATGCGTCCATCGCAGCGCCAACTATTGGGGCAAGATAGCTTTTGCTGCCAGCCAGCTTTGCGCGTGCCGCCTTACGGTCGCCTGCGTCCCACGCAGCGAGTGCTTCGGACAAAACTTTGTGCCGACCGACACCACAGACAGCAAATTGCCAGAGTTTGTAAAGCGTGACGGCCAGTGTCAGAACCGACATCGCGATCAGGATCGCGACGACCGGCCCACCAAGGGCAAAGATTTCACGAAGTGCGGTCAGCGGGCTCATCCCAAAAGCTCCATGTCAACGCGGGTGCTCAGCGACAGGGTTTTTTCGCAAATCTCGCTTTCAGACCCGTCTACCACGCAGGACACTGCGCCATTGATCAATGCTTTGCCGATCGAGGCGCAAGCCCGGTTTGGTAAGTCGAACTGGCGAACGCGCGCTTTGTCTGCTGGCAACTCACGGAACCTGAAAATAGAGAGTTGCAAAAGGCCGCCGTCGACATCAAACAAGACCGTTTCAAATACCGCGTTATCGATCGAATGTCCGGTTTCATTTTCGACCAGAAACGTCAACCTGCAGGATCCCTCGATATCCTCGACCGTGTTCAATTCCATAAACAGCTTGCCCGATTGGTTGGCATCAGATTGTGCAAGCGCGTTTGACGACAGCCCCCCGCACAACAGCGCCGCTGCAAAAACGCGACTAAGAAACATAAATTTACTCCATTCTTGTTGCGCTCAGTTTATGGGCGATGACCATCGGTTGGCCGTTAGTTTGTTGTCCCAGTTGTTCGTCATGTAAAGGATAACGAAGGGTCGAGGAGTAAAAGGATCGTCAGCGAAGTTGATGAGTACGTCCATATCGTAAGAAATACGAAGCACGGAAAGAATTTCAACAGCGCGCGAGAACATCAAACCGGGCCATCGCTTCACCGCGAGCCATGAACAAGATTACTCGTCCCGGGCAAACCTAGCAGCTTGACCGCCCACATTCTCGGTAACGCCGAAACAATGGCTTGGACATGTCTTGCACATAAAACTTGCTAATTGCGCATCAAATAATGCATATTTGTCTATATTTTTGCTTCATTAGAATAACAAAAAGTATGCTTTTTAAGGGGTGAACATCGAGCACAGTGCGATTTGCACGTATCAGGACCCAAAGGGGGAAGGGGCTCGATTTTGTCGTGGTTAAAGATTGTGTTGGTTCTTTGCTTTGTTGTGATCATGCCGTTGCAAGCCATTGCCAGCATTGGAAAAGTTATCAGTGCCAAGCAAGGTGCCCAGCTTATTCGTGAGGGAAAAGCTCAGCCTGTGTATTCAGGGATGGATGTCGTGTCAGGGGATGCGATTTCCACGGATCGGACTGGGTTGATCCAAATTGTCTTTGTGGATGACACCAAGATCGCAATCGGACCCAACGCGCGCATGGTGTTGGATGTGACCCTTTTGCGTGGCAATCGCAAAGCCAAAAACTTTGCTGTTCAGGCGCTCGGCGGTAGCTTTCGGTTTATTTCCGGTAAAAGCCGAAAAAGGGCGTATTCGATAAAAACACCTTCGGCGACGATGGCGGTTCGCGGCACAACCTTCGATATGTGGGTCGTGTCGGAACAGCAAAGCGCGATGCTTGTGCTTGAAGGAACCGTCCGGATGTGCGGCCTCAATGGATCTTGCAGATCTTCTGGACGTCAGTGCAGCATGTACGCGACAGGCGGGGGCGGAGCCGTCGGGCGCCCTGCCAGCCAGGCACAATATGAACAAGCGCTGCAAAGCGGGTTTCCCTTTATTCAGTCGCAAGAAGGTCTGCTGCCACCTTTGCAGGTAAGGGTCGAAGGCTGTGCAGGGGAAGCCGCGCCGATACGACGTGTCAAACCCGATAGGGCGGAACCACGCGCAGCACCGCCTGAACGGCGGGAAAGATCGGAATCCGTAGACGCGACTCCGGCGTCAAGCCCGTCACCTTCGGGACAGAGTGAGCCCGAAAGACCAGAACCAGAGCAAGAGGAACCGGAAAGAGAAGAACCGGAACAAGAAGAGCCTGAAAAAGAGGAACCAGAGCGGGAAGAACCAGAAAAGGAAGAATTCGACCGTGAGGAACCAGAGCGCGAGGAGCCGGATCGCGAAATTACCGATAGAATAGGATCTGAAGAAGGTTTCTCGACAAACGTTTTTGATTGAGGGCGCGTTTTTCCTCTTTCCCGGAGGATGATGTGAGCGAAAAGACATATAAACCAAAGAACGGGCGATGGGCCTTTCGTCTGGTGGGGCTGGTCCTGATCCTGCTGGGCTGCTCTGTCCGCGCATTGGATCCTTACCCTGTTCGCATGACGCGGCTGATCTATTTCGACGTTCTGCAAAGGTTGTCCCCTCGGGCCTTCAATCCCGATCTTCCCATACGTGTCGTCGATATCGATGAAGATGCGTTGGCCAATTGGGGGCAGTGGCCTTGGCCGCGCACTTTGGTTGCGCAGATGGTGCAGAACCTTGGGGAATACGGTGCGGCGGCCATCGCATTCGATATGCTGTTTGCCGAGCCAGACAGGTATTCGCCCTCACGCCTTTTGAATGATCCTTCATTGGCCGGCATTCTGACAGTGGAACGCCACGCCAAGAGGTTGGACAATGATGTGCTGCTGGGGATGGAAATTGCCTATTGGCCGGTGGTTCTGGGCGCCGCTGCGCGGTTGTCCGAGGAAGGCAAGAGCATCGCGGCCAAAGCAGGTATCGTCGAATTTGGGGAAAACCCGACTGCCGGTCTGATCTCGGTTCCACATTGGACGCCAATCGCACCACCGCTGGATCGTACAGCCGCCGGTATTGGTGGCGTCAACGTATCACCCATCGGCGGAACAGGCATCGTGCGCCGTGTGCCGGTGCTTTGGGACGGGCCGGATGGGCCTATGCCTGGTCTGGCTATCGAGTCTTTACGGGTCGCGTTGGGTGAAACCAATATCTTCGCCGAAGGCGCTTTGGACGAAGAGGGGATCATGCTGGCGGTTGAGGTTGGCGGATACCAGGTGCCCACGACCGAGAATGGCGAGCTTTGGCTGAAATATCGGCGAGACACACCCGACCTGTATATTTCGGCCAACGACGTTATGAAGGGTTCTTCGGACCCGTCTTTGCGTGCCGAAATCGAAGGTCGCATAATACTCGTCGGAACGTCCGCTGCTGGTTTGTTCGACATTCATCAAACGGCGCTGGGGGAAAGCGTTCCCGGTGTTTCCATTCATGCGCAGATGATCGAGCAGGTTCTGACCCACGACATGCTCAGTCGTTCCGACGTGACAGCGGCGCAAGAACTGCTTGCTTTTGTCTTTCTGGGACTTGTGGTCATTGCCGTCATGTCCAGCTTCGGCGCAGTCGCATCATTTGTCGCCGGCGGCATCGCCGCAGCTGCAGTTCTTACGATCAGTTGGATGGTCTTTCAAAACCAATCGGTGTTGTTCGATGCGACGTTTCCCTTGATCGGCGGCATGGCAAATTTCGGTCTTTTGGCGGGGTACCTGTTCATTTCGACCGAGCGCGAAAAGCGTGAGATCAGAAAAGTGTTCTCGCATTACGTCGCCCCGGAGATCCTTGATGAAATGGAGCATTCGGGTCACCAGCTGCAACTGGGCGGAGAAACTCAGGAAATCACCGTGATGTTCTCGGATATTCGGGGGTTCACTTCTTTGTCCGAGTCTGCATCCGCCACTGAACTTGTTTCAGTACTGAATGCGCTGTTCTCCAAAATCGGGGACCAGGTGTTGCAAGAGCGTGGAACGATCGACAAGTTCATTGGCGACGCGATAATGGCCTTTTGGAATGCGCCGATACCCGTTGCGGATCATCCGTGCCGCGCAGCATTCGCAGCGCTTAAGATGCGAAGCGCTTTGGCGGGCTTCAACGCATCCGACATTATGCAAAACCGTCAACCCATTGCACTTGCAACAGGAATTGCAACTGGGCAAGCATGCGTTGGAAACATCGGGTCCGAAAAACGTTTCAACTATACTGTCATCGGCGATGTCGTGAACGTTTCGGCACGGCTCGAACAAAGCTGTCGCACAGTCGACTATGATATAGTTGTTTCAAACGGGGTTTATCAAGCCGGGCAAGCGGATCTGGCCCTGTTGGAAGCTGGACATGTTGATCTGAAAGGCAAAGCCAACCCGGAACCTGTGTTCGTGTTGGCCGGTGACAAACTCGTGCTGGAGACTGCGGCGTTCAAAGACCTGGAAGTTTTACACAGCGAATTGATTTCTGCGATCACTGGTCGACACCCGCAAAGCAGAATTGAAGATTTGTGCCGGTGCTGCGAGGGCTTGGCTGAAAATATCGAACCTGGGCTGCGCCGGTTCTATCGCGCGCTTCTTGGGCGAACCGCCGATTTCAGATCAGACATACCTTCTGGTCAGCTTATGTTCACCAGATACAATCGAAGGCTTGGATCTGAGTAGGTGGCGTTCGCGTCTTTGAAAACGACCTGCTTTACGCAGTCTGTATTGAAATGGCCTGTGCCTGTGCGCTTGGAAACTCGGCTCCGGGTGAACTTCTGCTTCGATGCGTGTGGCGCGTGGAATCCCGCATAAAAAAGATGTCGCATTCGTTGAATTTGGCGTAATACGTTAGCGCAAACTGTTTTGCAAAAAGCCAGCATTAACCGGGTAGGGAATTGCAAAGGGCAAAAAGGGGGGAGAGCAGGTGTATCTTGGTCTGGATCTGGGGACATCCGGTCTCCGCGGTATTGTTGTGAACGACGGTGGGCATGTGCTTGCGGATTCCGAAGCGGGTGTTGAAACCTCCACTCCACGCTCCGGCTGGTCGGAACAAACGCCATCGGACTGGATCGGGGCCTGCCAAAAGGTGGTTGCTCAATTGCGCGAGGCGAATTCCGCAGCGTTTTCCGCTGTGCGTGCCATTGGGCTAAGCGGGCATATGCATGGCGCCACGTTACTCGACCACGAAGGCTCGGTTTTGCGGCCATGTATCTTGTGGAATGACACGCGCTCCGCGTCCGAAGCTGCCGAGTTAGACGGTTCCACCGGGATGCGCCAGGTTACAGGGAACATCGTTTTTCCAGGATTTACGGCGCCAAAGCTGGAATGGGTGCGCATACATGAACCCGAGATCTTCGAAAAAGTGTCTAAGGTTCTGCTTCCCAAGGATTACCTACGTTTATGGCTCACAGGTGAATACATCAGCGACGTGTCGGACAGTGCCGGGACCGCGTGGCTGGATGTTGGTCGCCGCGAATGGTCTGACACAGCGCTTGAGCTGGGGCATATGCGTCGAGATCAGATGCCCGAACTGGTAGAAGGCAGCGCGGTAGGAGGGCAGTTGCGGTCCGAGATCTTGCAGAACTGGGGCCTGACCGGGCTTGTGCTGGTTGCAGGAGGAGCAGGCGACAACGCTGCAGCAGCCTGCGGTATCGGCAGTATCCAAGAAGGCACGGGTTTTCTGTCTCTGGGAACCTCCGGAGTGCTGCTGGTGGCGAAAGAAAGCTATGCGCCCGCGCCGGAAACAGCGGTTCATTGCTTTTGCCACGCGGTGCCAGACCGTTGGATTCAAATGGGTGTCATCCTGTCCGCCACAAACAGTCTGAACTGGCTTTCGCGCAACGTGGGGCAGCCTGTTGCCGCACTGGCGACTGCATTGCCAGACCGGATTAGTGGGCCATCGGACACAACTTTTTTACCCTACCTGTCGGGGGAACGAACCCCTCATAACAACAGCGCCATCAGGGGGGCTTTTCTGGGACTGGATATAGCCGCCGATCCCAAGGCGCTGACACAATCCGTTATGGAAGGTGTCGCCTTTGCCATGCGCGATTGCCTTGAGGCACTCAGGGGTACAGGAACAACACCCGAAAGCCTTCTTGTCGTGGGGGGCGGGGCACGATCACGGTTCTGGTTGGAAACGCTCGCAACCGTTTTGAACACACCGCTGGCTTTGCCCAAGGGAAGCGCGTTTGGTGCAGCGACCGGCGCGGCACGTCTGGCCGTCTGCGCGTCTGAAGAGGCAGATCCAAAGGACATCATGACCCCGCCGGACATTTCCGAGGTCATTTTGCCCAGAACAGAACTGTGCGATGGGTACGAAGACGCCTATCAACGCTATCGCAAATACTACACGGCCCTGTCGCCGCTGTCGGTGCAAAGATGACGGATCAGTCCTCTGCGACCGTCGAACGGGTTATCTTGCAAGACGGTGACATGTCCGTTGCCTTGCTAAGCTACGGCGCAATCACACAAGGGTGGTGGATGGGGCAAACGCCTTTGATATTGGGCTATGACGCCCCGCAGGATTACCTCACAGATCCGTATTATCTGGGCGCAATTGTCGGACGCGTGGCCAACCGCATCAGCGGAGCCCGGTTCGACTTGATGGGTGAAACCTGCCATCTGACCGCGAATGAGGGGCAAAATACACTGCACGGTGGCAGGGCCGGGTTGTCCAGAAGGCATTGGGATTTCGGTAAAGTTTCCAAAAATCAAGCTGTTCTGTCCGTGGTTTCACCTGACGGCGACGGCGGCTTCCCCGGCACAGTGCGGTTTGAGTTGGGCGTAGAGCTTAAGTTCCCGCGCCTGACCTACACGATCACCGCACATCCGGATCGACCCACGCCGATCAGCATCGCGCAGCATAATTATTACACTCTTGGCTGTTCGCAGGGCATTCTCGATTGCCGTCTCAGATTAAACGCTGATCACTTTCTGGAACTAAACGAAAGCGCCGTTCCCACAGGCCAAATTCTGAACACCAAGGACGCAAACCTGGATTTCTCGAACAATCGCTTTATTGGTCAAGAAGCAGCCCATCTTGACCATTTTTTCGTGTTTGCGGGCGGGAGAGATGTTAATACGCCTGCAGCTGAAGTCGTCGCACCAACGGGCTTAAGAATGAAAGTCTTTTCCGACCAACCCGGTGCTCAGGTCTATGCGTCGGCGCATTTGTCGGATCCGTTCAGACCTGGGGCAGCGCTTTGCATTGAACCCGCCGGATACACAGACGCGGTCAACCATCCCGCGTTCCCGTCTGTGATCTGCACGCCGGAAAAACCTTATCATCAGAAACTTACGTTAGAGGTAGATGGGGGACGAACATGAGAGGTCAGATTTCGGCTGCCGTTGCGGGCCTTTGGCTTTTCGTACCCTCAGTTCAGGCACAGGACCTTGGCCCGGTTCCGAAATTCGTTGAGCCGGATCTGGAACGAGTCGAGTTGGGGCAACTGCTGTTCTACGACCCCATCCTTTCGGGAAATAAAAACATCAGCTGCGCGACCTGCCATCATCCGGAGCTGGGCACATCTGACGGGCTCTCGCTTGGAATTGGCGAGGGCGGCGTGGGGCTTGGATCCGAGCGTAAGATCACTGAAGACAACACGCCCGAGCAACGGATTCCACGAAACTCGCCGGGGTTGTGGAACTTGGGCGCGTTGGAGTTCACGACCTTTTTCCATGATGGGCGGCTTGAGGCCGATCCGTCACAACCCAATGGCATCAGAACACCGTTAGGAACAGATATGCGGCCCGGTTTTCAATCGGCTCTGGCTGCGCAAGCAATGTTCCCGGTGCTTTCGCCTGACGAGATGGCAGGGCACTATTCCGAAAACGAGGTGAGCAAGGCCGTGCGGCTTGGCTTATTGACCCAGGAGGGCGGGGCCTGGGACCTGATCGCGGCGCGGGTGGCGGCGATACCGGAATATTCGCAGCGGTTTGAAGACATCGCGCCCGGCGAGGAGATCACCTTTACCGCCATCGCCAATGTCATCGCGGATTTCATCGCCTTTGAGTGGCGGTCTGATAACAGCCTTTTTGACCGCGCGATGCGGGGTGAAGAAACTCTGCCGCCGTTGGCGCAACAGGGCATGACCCTGTTCTATGGTGAGGCCGGGTGCAGCAGCTGTCATTCCGGATGGTTCCAGACGGATCACAGTTTCCATTCCATCGCCATGCCCCAGATCGGCCCCGGAAAAGCGGCCCGGTTCGAAAACCACGTGCGCGATGACGGGCGGTTGCGTGTCACGGGCGATACAGGGGATGCGTTTGCCTTTCGTACACCATCGCTACGGAACGTGACGTTGACCGCGCCTTACGGGCACAGCGGCGCATATGCGAAGCTTGAGGATGTTGTGCGCCACCATCTGGATCCGGTGGCAGCCCTGCGCAATTATTCGGTCGAGAAAGCCGAACTGCCCGAATTTCATGGGGCCGAGGATGCCCAGGCCATGCAGGACCCGGCACATGTCGAAGCGATTGCCGCTTCTAACACACTGGCTCCTGTTAGCCTGAGCGACGATGACATCAGCGCCATCCTGAGTTTCCTCAGCACTCTGGAGGACCCGGCAGTTCGGTTGGGTGTGCCCAAGGCAGTTCCCAGTGGTTTGCCCGTTGACCAATAGTCAGCGGCTAAGGCGTATCACTTGATTGGGGTTTGCGGTCTGCCAATCACTTGCCTTGCCATCGGGCCAGATCACCCTGATCTGCAAGCTTTCCGCATCGCCCAAGCCAAAATGGTGAAATCCAGCAATGCCACTGGCATGGCCGCCGCCAACTGTGACTTCCCGCGTCTGCACTTTGCCGTCCGTTTTGACCTCGATAAAGCTGCCAACAGCCAAGCGATTGGGTTGCGCTTGACTCAGATCTACCATCAACCAGTTGCCGTCCTGTGGCGTGTTCTGAAAAACCTCCAGCGGAGAGCCGCGATTGACCACCACCATGTCCAGCCAGCCATCCCCGTTCAGATCGGCCAAGGCTCCGCCACGGGATTTTTGCATAGAAGCGACGCCTGCGTCTGATGCTGTTTCGATAAACTGACCATTGTCGTTTTGCATCAACAGGTTGTTTGGATCGGTTTGCGCAGCGTCGGGCATTTGCTCGACGTTACCCTTGGTGACAAAAATATCGTCCAGCCCGTCATTATTCACATCACCAAACTGCGCATGCCAACCGGTTGAAGGGCGACCATCGCCACCTGTATGCGGCCTGTGTGCTGTTGTCCCCCGATCATAGGTCGCGTCGCGCCATGTCGGACCCGCAGTCGACGGATCGAAGGTTTGAAATTTTTGATCCCCCATCGAGGTCAGGTAAACGTCTGGAAACCCGTCTCCGGTCAAATCGCGCGAGGCAATGCCCATGCCCCAGATCGAATAGGGCAGCCATCCGTCTGTCTGATCATACAGACGCGGGGTGTCTTCCATCGCCCATAATTGCTCTTGCCCGTCGCGCACATAGTAGTGTCGGTCGTTGCTGACACGCAGATCCGCGCGCCCCGACCGCGCCCAGTCGGAAAACAGAATTGAGAGGGAACAATGCCCGGGTTCCAGATGAATAGGGGGCCCATAGGTAACCCCGTCCGGCCGGTAAAATACGGTTGGTCCACAAGTCTCAAACGGCCCGTCCGGATCGTTGCGGTCAACATACGTACCAAACGCCAGCGTTGGTAAGGTTTCGCCGTCTTCCCAAGTGGCTGAGAAGCCTGTGGTCCAGTGATCCTCGGAATCGAAGCTCAGCGTCGTGAAAGGCGCGAAACTGCAATCCGGCCCGCCCCGCACCAACAGATCCGGTCCGACCCGCAGAATTGCGAGATCAAGCTGCCCGTCGCCATCCACATCCAGCGGGTACGCGCCGGTTACACCCGTCAGGGATAGTGCGCTGGGCGTGTCCGCCTGAAACCGAATATCTTCTTTGGACAGGTTCAAAAACAGCTGCGCGGGATTAGAGCCTCCGGCGGCGTAAAGCTCGGGGCGGTCGTCGCCATTGCAGTCGAAGACGGCGACCCCGCCGCCGACAAAATGTTCCCAGCCACCGTCATACATGTGGGGCGGAACGTCTACGCCATGAAACTGCAGGGAAGGTACATCAGCAGCAACGGTTGTTGCTGTGGTCAGCAGGAAAGCCAGACTAGTTCGCATGTGCTGCCAATTCCCGTACTTTCAGGATCGAGACCTGTTCGATTCCATAAGCGGCCGCCCCTTTGGCCCACATTGAGTCGCCCCAGTGGTTCACTTTGATTTCGGGGAGGGGTGCGTCAACGCTGACGACGCCGCTTTTGACACGCGCCATGACCTCCTCTGAATGCAGGTACTCAAAGCTTCCGCGTGTTCCGGACAGAATAATGCACTCGGGATCGAACAGATTGATCAGATTGGAAAGCCCCATTCCAAACATCTGTCCGGCACGCGCCAAAACCGAGATCGACCTTGCATCCCCGGCTTTTGCGGATGCGAGAATATCGGCAAGTGTTTGCGGGTCTGTGGCTTGGCTTGCGATCGTGGCTTCACGGATCAGGGCGTATTCTCCGACATAAGCCTCGAGGCAGCCGCGTTGTCCGCATTGGCACAGCGCGCCGTCCAGTTGAACTTTCAAATGCCCGAACTCTGCCCCGCAACCGCGTTCGCCGCGATAAAGCTTGCCATCGAACACAATGCCCAGACCTATACCGTGTTCAATAGTAACGACCAGAAAGGTTTTCAGCCCTTTGCCCAGCCCGAAAAGCTGTTCGGCCTTGGCCACCAGATTGGCATCGTTTTCGATAAAGGCGGGGCAGGGCAGGGCCTTGGACAGTAGCGGGCTCAGGTCCACATTGCGCTCGGTCAAAGACGATGACCAATGTACAAAGTTCTTCTCGGCATCGATCAGCCCTGCGATGCCAATGCAAACTCCGGACAGATCCGTCAGCGAACGGTGCGCCGTGTCGCAGGCGTGGGACAGGGCCATGTGAATCGTCTGTGTGAAAGCCTTGGGTGCCATGCGCGCCTCATCCAATGGGTGGGTATAGGATGCGATTTCCGTACCTTCGAAATCCACCAAAATGACCGAGATCTGATGCCGGGCGACTTTCACGCCGGCGATCATGTGGCACCCACCGTGCAGCTTCAGAAGCACGCGCGGTCTGCCGCGACGCGCGGATTTGGATGGTGATTCACCTTCGATTTCCTGGATCAGACCGGCGGACAACAAATCTGCCGTGGCGGAGGTGACAGTAGCGGGGCTGGTTTCAAGTGCGGTGGCAATGTCGATTCGCGAGATGGCTTCGGTTGCGCGAATCTGTTCCAGCACCCGCAATCGGGTGATGTTTCTTTGGTCCGTGGCGTTTGAAGAAGCTTTGCTTTTCAGCATCTTGCCCTCGCGAATCTCATCCCTGTTTCAATCTAGGTGGTTTTTTCTGTTACCGATAGCATAAATATTTTACCGACTGAAATAAATATGCTACCCAGAATAACGAGAGCCACGAATCATGAAGCGATGGCTCATTAACCGGGAGGAAATCATGAAGAGAATTCTCAGCGCTTCCGCATTGGCGGTGTTGATGGGTACGGCCGCCTTTGCCGAACCTGTTGTGGGCGTCAGCTGGTCGAATTTCCAGGAAGAGCGTTGGAAGACCGACGAAGCCGCGATCAAAGCTGCACTGGAAGCAGGTGGAGCCGAGTACATTTCAGCGGACGCGCAATCGTCTTCGGCCAAGCAATTGTCGGATATTGAAAGCCTGATCGCCCAGGGCGTTGATGCGCTGATCATTCTGGCGCAAGACTCCCAAGCCATTGGTCCGGCGGTTCAGGCCGCAGCCGATGAAGGCATTCCTGTCATTGCCTATGACCGCCTGATCGAAGACGACCGCGCCTTTTATCTGACTTTCGACAACGTTGAAGTCGGTCGTATGCAGGCACGTGCCGTGTTCGAGGCAATGCCCAAAGGCAACTACGTGATGATCAAGGGTTCACCCACCGATCCGAACGCCGACTTCCTGCGTGGTGGTCAGCAAGAGATCATTCAGGGTGCCGTTGACAGTGGTGACATTGTGATTGTGGGCGAGGCTTATACCGACGGTTGGCTGCCTGCGAACGCACAACGCAACATGGAACAGATCCTGACAGCGAACGAGAACAACGTTGATGCTGTTGTCGCTTCGAATGACGGTACTGCTGGTGGCGTTGTTGCTGCGCTGACCGCGCAGGGCATGGAAGGCATTCCGGTCTCGGGCCAGGATGGTGACCACGCTGCGCTGAACCGTGTTGCCAAGGGCACGCAGACGGTCTCGGTCTGGAAAGACGCGCGTGAACTGGGCAAAGCTGCCGGTGAAATCGCGGTTGCGTTGAGCAGCGGAACAAGCCCTTCCGATGTTGAAGGCGCGATCAGCTGGACCTCGCCCGGTGGCACCGAGATGAACTCGGTCTTCCTGGCGCCTGTGCCGATCACCAAGGACAACCTGACTGTAGTGGTCGACGCTGGCTGGATCCCGCTGGAAGACCTGTGCCAGGGCGTCGAAAACGGCCCTGCGCCCTGTAACTAAACCAAACTCCAAACCATACTGTCTCTGGCCCGCATGGGTGGGCCAGAGATCATAGCTGAACATGAAAGATCGGATATGACCGAAACTTCGTCTCAGCCGGTACCCCAAAAAGCAAAGGCCAACCTGTTCCAGCAGCTGGAACTGGATATGCGGCTATTGGGCATGATCGGCGCCTTCATCATCCTGTGCATCGGCTTCAACATCGTAACTGATGGCCGTTTTCTGACACCCAGAAACCTGTTCAACCTGTCGATTCAGTCTGTTTCGGTTGCGATCATGGCCTGTGGCATGGTGTTCATCATTGTCATGCGCCATATCGACCTGTCGGTCGGCGCGCTTCTGGCGACCACATCTGCCGTCATGGCGATGACGCAGACCGAGCTGTTGCCGAATGTGTTGGGCATGGGTTTGAACCACCCGGCGACATGGGCGATCACTTTGGTGGTGGGCCTCATGGTAGGTACATTGATCGGCGCTTTCCATGGGTGGATGGTGGGCTATCTGACGATCCCCGCATTCATCGTAACGCTTGGCGGTTTTCTGGTCTGGCGAAACGTGGCCTGGTACATGACCGATGGCCAGACGATCGGCCCGCTGGACAGCACGTTCCTGATGTTCGGGGGCACCAACGGAACGTTGGGAACAACGGTCAGTCTTCTGTTCGGCCTTGCGGCCACGGCTGTCGCGATCTGGGCATTGTGGAGCGGTCGTCGGTCCAAAGCAGCCCACGGGTTCCCTGTTAAGCCGGTTTGGGCTGAAACGACACTGGCCGGGATCATCGGCATCGCCATCATGGGCTATGTCTTGATCGTCAACAGCTATGCCATCCCGACCCGCCGTCTGGAACGTATGTTCGAAGCGCGGGGTGAGACCATGCCCGAGGGGTTGGTTGTCGGCTACGGCATTCCGATCTCGGTCCTGATCCTGATCCTGGTGGCGGTGACCTTGACCGTTGTAGCCCGCAAAACCCGCTTTGGCCGCTATATCTTTGCCACCGGCGGCAACCCGGACGCGGCGGAGTTGTCGGGTATCAACACCCGCATGATGACCGTCAAAATCTTTGCCCTAATGGGGTTCCTATGTGCGCTCTCTGCTGTAGTCGCCTCTGCCCGTCTGGCCAACCATTCGAACGATATCGGCACGCTGGATGAACTGCGTGTGATTGCTGCGGCCGTTATCGGTGGAACCGCGCTGTCTGGCGGTATCGGTACGATCTATGGCGCAATCCTTGGCGCGTTGATCATGCAGGCG